>CAYPJK010000162.1:0-6857 GCA_964411025.1 uncultured Nevskia sp. | reverse complement strand
GCGGGCGCTGTCGCTGCTGACCGCCTACGCGTACACCGATGCCGTGGTCAGCGAGGACGACGCGCTGCCGGTCGGCGACCGCCTGCCGAGGATCGCGAAGCACAGCGGCCGGCTCGCGGTTCGCTACCGGGTGCTCGATGGCCCGATCGAGGGGCTGGGCGTCGGCATCGGCGTGAGCGCCGGCAGCCGCCGCGAGATCACCTTGCCGAATGTCGATGCCGTCCCCGGCGGGTACGGGGTCGACGCGCAGGCTTCTTGGACGCGGCCCGGCTACGAGTTCGGCCTGTCGGTCAGCAACCTGACGGGCCGCCAGTACCTCGAACCCTATCCTTACCTCGCGCAGTCGGTGACCCGGCCGGCCACCGGCCGGGCGTTGTACGCGACCGCCATCGTCCGCTACTGAATAACCACCTCACGAGATCCGCCATGAAAGTCACCCGACGAAAACTGATGGCCGGCGCGGTCGGCCTGTCTGCCGCCGGTGCCGCTGCCGTTGCGCTGAAGGACCAGCTGCCGGGCGTCGACGAGGCCCAGCGCATGGCCCGCGCGCATGACGCGCTGATGAAGCTGCCGGACCTGAAGATGTACGGCGACGAGACGATCGCGATGCTGCTGTACCCCGGCTTCACCGCACTCGATCTGGTCGGCCCGAACTACTTCCTGGCGTCGATGATGGGCGCGAAAGTGCATCTGGTGGCCGCCACGCGGGAGCCGGTGAAGACCGATCTCGGCTATGCGCTGGTGCCGGACACCACCTTCGCCGACTGCCCGGAATCCCTCGACGTGCTGTTCGTGCCGGGCGGCGCCACCGGCACGCTGGCGGCCGCGCGGCACGGCCCGACGCTCGACTTCGTGCGGAGCCGTGCGGCGAATGCGAAATACCTCAGCAGCGTCTGCACCGGCAGCCTGATTCTCGGCGCAGCCGGTCTGCTGAAAGGCCGGCGTGCGACCTCGCACTGGATTGTTCGCGACGAACTGGCCGGCTTCGGCGCGACGCCCGTCGACGAGCGCGTGGTCGTCGACGGCAACCTGTACACCGGCGCCGGCGTTTCGGCCGGACTCGATCTGGGCCTGACCCTGCTCGGCCAGCTGCGGGGGGCGGCGTATGCCGAAGCGATGCAGCTGCAGGCCGAGTACGCGCCGAAGCCGCCGTACGATGCCGGCACACCGGACCAGTCGCGGCCAGAGCTGCTTGAAGCGCTGCGCGTGATGTACGACAACTTCGTGCAGGAAACGCGGAGCATTGCCGCGACTTCCGCGGTCTGAGCCGCACCCACCCCGAATCCCAGGAGTTGCCGATGAACCGCTTCCGCCGTTCCCGCCTGATGCTGGCCAGCGCCGGCCTTGTCGCCGCCGTCGCCGTCCACGCCGCCGACCGTGCGCCGAAACCGGCCACGGGCGGCTGGACGCTGGCCGCCGCCGATTCGCGGCTGGCCTTCGTGTCGATCAAGAACGATGCGGTCGGCGAGGTGCATCGCTTCCCGGCGCTGGCCGGCACGGTCGATGCCGACGGCAAGCTGGCGCTGGCGATCACCCTCGATGCCGTGGAAACCGGCATCCCGATCCGCAACGAGCGGCTGCGGACCCTGCTGTTCGATACCGCCGCGCATCCGACCGCGACGGTCAGCGCCCAGGTCGACGCGGCGGCGGTGCGGGCCCTGCCGGTCGGCGCCAGCCTGAATGTCAGCACGCCGGTGACGCTGGACCTGCACGGTCTCAGCGGCGAACTGCCGGGCGAGTTCCGGATCACCCATGTCAGCGCCCGTCAGTGGCGGGTCAGCACCGAAGCGCCGCTGATCGTCAACGCGGCGAGCTTCGGCCTTGGCGACGGCGTGGAAGCGCTGCGCAATGTCGCCAAGCTGCAGGCGATCTCGGCAGCGGTGCCGGTCACCGCCTCGCTGGCGTTCGACCTTTCGCGCTGACGCCGATGCCGCAGCCGGCCGGTCCGTTGACGCTGTCCGCCGCGCACGCCGCAGCGCGGGCGGCGGCGCGACGGCGGCGGGCTTCAGATCGCCTTGGCGGCGCTGATGGTCTTGCCGCAGGCCTCGAAGCAGGCCTTGCAGATCGCGTGATGCTCGATGTGCGGCTTGCAGGCGGCGGCGCAGGCTTCCATCGCCGCGATCGAGGTCTTGGCGAAGCTGGCGGTGAACTCCGAATCCAGCCGCGCCAGCCGGGCCACGGCCACGCAGCTGGTGTCGCAGGCGAGCGCGGTCTTCAGGCACTCGGCAAGACTCTTGTCGCCGGTGGCGAGCACCGTCTGGCAATGGGCGATGCAGTCCTCGGCGGCGGCGGCGCAGTCGCTGAAGGTGGCGGCAAGGGCGGCATAGCGGCCGGACGCCGCTGGGTGGGCGCTGTGGTCCATGCCGGCGTGGGCCGAATGATCGACCGCCGCCTTGGCCTTGTCGGCCTTGGCGACCATGCGGGGGTCGTCGGCGCTGGCCACCAGGCTGCCGAAGGTGGCCAGGCCGATGGCGCCACGGGTGAATTCACGTCGGTTCATCGATGCACTCCTTGGGTTGAGGCCGCAGCGCCGGCGCTGGCGGGCGGCCATTCGTTGGCCGGGCATCACGGCCCGGGCGCGCGGCATTGTCCGGGCTTGCCGCGCCAGCAGCCAATACCGATCAGCGCCGGCAACGCCGGCCTGTCATGCCGTTTCGACGGCGGGCGGCGATCGTGGCGATGACTCGCCGCGGGTCGGTTGCGCGCTGGCCGCGCGCCCTGCTGGCGCTGGCGCTGCTGATGCAGCTGTGCGCGCCGCTGCTGCATGCCCAGACGCCGTTCCCGTCGCCCGGCCGTGCGGCGGCGGCTTTCTGCGGCGGCAATGCCGCGCCCGCGTCGATTCGTCAGCTGCAGGCGGCGCTGCCGCCGGAACTGCGTGCCGCCGTCGCCAGCGGGCCGGACGATGCCGCAGCAGCGCGCCATGCGGCCGCCGCCTGCGACCACTGCGTCTGTGCCAGCCCGGCGCTGCTGCCGATGCCGAGGGCCGGCGGCCTGCCGGCGCTGCGGCCGCGCGCGGATGCCCCGGCTCCGGCGCAGCCACCGTCGGTGCTGCCGCCGGCGACCCGCTTGCCGCCATCCACCGGTCCGCCAGCCGTGCTCGCGGCACTGCTGCGCGACGCGGACGGCTCCGTGCGCGTCGATTCCCACGCGTAAACGGCCGGCGCGCTGCCGTCGGCCGACGAGGCCGATGACCATGAAAACCTTTCTGCTGCCGGCCGCCTTGCGCGGCCTTGGCGATCACCTGTTGTGGATCGCTGGGTGGATCAACCTGCTGCTCGCTGCGCTGCTGATCGCGGCGCTTTCGACCGTGCCCGAGGTACTGCCGTGAGCCGCACGCTGTACGAGTTCCAGTTGCCGGCGCTGGTCGATGCCGCCGCGCTGCGGCGCCTGCGCGGCGAGCTGGACATGCGCACGGCGATGTCGATCCGCTACCACGACCTGAACCTGCGGATCGTCCGGGTGGCTGCACGCAGCGGTTGCGAGGAGGCGTTGCGCCAGCTGTTCGCCGACCTGGGCTTTCCGCCGCTGGCTGACGACCCCGGCGAGGACTGCCAGCACCGGCCGCTGCGCCATCGCCGCCGTCGGGAGCCTTCCGGGCGCGGTCCCGGCCGGCCGGCCGGCCGAAGCGTGGCGGCGATGGCCGGCGTTCAGGCCGCGCGGGTCGTGGCGATGGCCTTGCCGCAGGCGTCGAAGCAGGCGCGGCAGGCCGGATGAGCAGCGCGATGCGGCCGGCAGGCCTCGACGCAGGCGTCGAGGATCGACAGCGATTGCTTGGCCAGCACGGCGGCCCAGGCCGAGCGATTGCGCGCCAGCCGGCCGATCGCCACGGCCACCGCATCGGCATCCAGCGCCGCGCGCAGGCAGTCGGCCAGCGCGGCGTCGCCGGTCGCCAGCTGCTGCTGGCAGTGGGGGATACAGGTTTCCGCCGCCGCCGCGCAGCCATCGAAGGCCCGCGCCAGTGCCGCCTGCCGCTGCTCGGCCGGCGCGGCTGCGGCCGCGGCCGGATCGACGAACGGTGCGTCGACCGGCGGCGCGGTGCCGGCGTCGTCGGGAGAGGCGGCAGCAGCGGTGGCGTTCATCGGCAGCTCCGTTCGGGCAGTACGGCGATCATGCCTGCCGGCGCCAGCGGCGATAATCCGGTGCTGCCCGTTCCCCCGTTTCCGGAGCCTGCGTTGTCCACCGATACCCGCATCCCGATGGTGCTGCTGACCGGCTTTCTCGGCGCCGGCAAGACCACGTTGCTGAACTTCCTGCTGCGTCATCCGGCGATGACCGGCACCGCCGTGGTGATCAACGAGTACGGTGAAGTCGGCCTCGATCACCATCTGGTAGAGCAGGCCGAGCCGGACGACATCGAGCTGATCGAAGGCGGCTGCATGTGCTGCACCACGCGCGGCCGGCTCGCCGAATCGCTGATGAGCCTGTTCACCAAGGCGCAGCGCAAGCAGATTCCCAGCCTCAAGCGGATCATCATCGAGACCACCGGCCTCGCCGAACCGGGGCCGATCCTGAACCAGCTGTTCAATGCGCCGCAGCTGCACGAGCGCTTCGTGCTGGATTCGGTGGTGACCCTCGTCGATGCGGTCAACGGCGCGCAGACCGCGGAAGCGATCGACATCGCGCAGAAGCAGATTGCCGGCGCCGATGCGCTGCTGATCACCAAGACCGATCTGGTCGATGCCGACGCGCTGGACGCGCTCAAGGCCCAGCTGCGCGTGATGAACCCGGACGCCGAGCTGTACGTGCCGAAGAAGGGCGCGGCGCAGCCGGACTGGCTGTTCACCGGCGGCCGGCGCCGGCCGGGTGCGCCCGGCTTCGGCCTGAGCCCGCTGATCCTGAAGGCCGATTCGCTGCGGCTGGCGCCGGCCGATCCGGACCTGATGAGCGCCGATGCCGACCCCTGGGGCGATGGCCCGGCCTGGGACGAGGTGCAGACCTTCAGCCTGATCGTCGACGCGCCGCTGCCGGCCTGGAAGTTCTTCGGCTGGCTGGATTTCCTGCGTTCGCTGGCCGGCAACGACCTGCTGCGCTTCAAGGGCATCGTCAACATCGAAGGCCAGGAGCGGCCGCGCGTGATCCACGGCGTGCAGACCGTGCTGCACCCGCCGGAGGAGCTCGAGCGCTGGCCGGACGAGGACCGCCGCACGCGGATCGTCTTCATCACCCGCGGCTGGGGCCAGGAAACGGTGCGCAACACGCTGGCCTACCTGAAGGACACGCCGGACGAGGCCCCGCTGCTCGAACCCTGAACGCCGTTTCCCGTATCCCTTTCACCAATCGACGAGAACAGCCCATGACGCTGCGACTTTCACTGCTGGCGGCCATCGCCGCCGTCACCCTGCTGACCGCCTGCAAGCCTTCGGCGACAGCCCCTGCTGCCGCACCCGCGCCGGCGACCGAGCCACCGGCCGCGGCGGCCGCCGAAACGCGGATCGGCGCGCTGCTGATCGTCGATGCCAGCTCGCGTGAAACGCCGCTGGCCGGCGGCACCGCGCCGGGCTTCCTGACCATCCGCAACACCGGCGGCGAGGACGACCGGCTGCTGGCCGCCAGCAGCCCGGCGGTTGCGAGCGTGGAGATCCACGAGATGTCGATGGCCGATGGCCAGATGACGATGCGGGCGCTGCCCGAGGGCCTGGCGATCCCGGCCGGCGGCGAGGTTCAACTGGCACCGGGTGGCCTGCACCTGATGCTGATCGGCGTGCGCGAGCCGCTGGCCGCCGGCCAGACCCTGCCGGTGGAACTGCGCTTCGAAAAGGCCGGCGCGGTGACGGTGGCGCTGGCGGTCACGGCGCGCGCCGTCAGCCCCTGAGCGGAGGCGTCAGCTGGCGGACAGGTGGGCCAGCGCGGCGGCGTGCTGTTCCCAGTTCTGGCCGTCGAACGGCTCGATGTCGAGCGCCTCGACGGTGCCGGCATCGAGGCAGTGCACGTTGATCGACCAGCCGTCCGGGTTCGAGCGCGGCCGGTAGAACGACTTCACGCCGCAGCGGCGGCAGAACAGGTGGCGGGCGACGCCGGTGTTGAAGGTGTATTCGGTCAGCTGGTCCTTGCCGGCCTCCAGCGTGAACGCCGAGGCCGGCACGATCAGGTGCAAGAAGCCGGTGCGCGAGCAGATCGAGCAGTTGCAGCTTTGCGCGGTGATTCGCGCCGGTGCGCGGACGGTGAAGCGCACCGCGCCGCAGTGGCAGCCGCCGTGGTGCAGCACGGATTCGGCGGGGACGTCGGTCATCGGCAGGCTCCGGGATCAAGGCCGTGAAGGCTGCGCAGCGTAGCCGATCCGAGGCCCGGAAAGTCTCATGATTTCAAGGCTTGCCATGACATCCGAAGGGTCGAGCCGCTACCCTGTGCAGATGGATTTCGCCTTCACCAAGATGCACGGCCTCGGCAATGATTTCGTCGTCGTCGATGCCACCCGCACGCCGTTTGAACCCGACGCCGCCCTGCTGAGCCGCCTGACCGACCGCCGTTTCGGCATCGGCTGCGACCAGGTGCTGGTGGTCGATCCGCCGCCGGACCAGGACGTCGATTTCGGCTACCGCATCTACAACGCCGATGGCTCGCAGGTCGGCCAGTGCGGCAACGGCGCACGCTGCCTGGCCCGCTACATCGCCGAGCATGGCCTGAGCAGCAAGCCGCGCCTGCGCGTGCGCACCCGCAGCGCGCTGCTCGAACTGCGCCAGCAGCCGGACGGCCAGGTGACGGTCGACATGGGCGCGCCGCGCTTCGAGCCGGCCGCCATTCCGCTGGCTGCGCCGGCCCGCGCCGATCACTACGACGCGCTGCTGGCCGATGGCAGCACGGTGCGCTTTGGCGCCGCCGGCATGGGCAACCCGCATGCCGTGATCCGGGTCGATGAC
>CAYPJK010000161.1:0-6865 GCA_964411025.1 uncultured Nevskia sp. | reverse complement strand
CCGGGCGCCCGATGCCGATGCCCGTGTGCCCGGCCCGGTCGGCCCGAAGATCGGCCGCTGACATTCCTGACTGCCTCCACGACTCCGAATGAAACGACCCCTTGGCCGCCTGCGCATCATCGGCGGCGAATTCCGCAGCCGCCTGATCGACTTCGATGCCGACGCCGGCGTGCGCCCGACCCCGGACCGCGTCCGCCAGACGGTGTTCGACTGGCTCAGCCCGATGATCGACGGCAGTGCCGTGCTCGACCTGTTCGCCGGCAGCGGCGCGCTTGGGCTGGAAGCGCTGTCGCGCGGTGCGGCGCAGGCCCATTTCGTCGAGACCGGCGGCCGGCAGGCCGACGACATCCGTGCGGCGATCGGCAAGCTGGGGGTTGCGGCGCGCGCCGAAGTGCTGCGCGGCGACGGCATCAGCTTCCTGCGCGGCACCGCCCACCGCTACGAAATCGTGTTCGTCGATCCGCCGTACGACTCGCCGCTGCTGGCCGCCACGCTCGCCAACCTGCCGCCGGTGCTGAAGGCGCTGAACCGCATCTACCTCGAATGGCCGAAGGGCCAGCCGCCGCAGCTGCCGGCCGGCTACACGGTGCTCAAGGAAAAGGCGGCCGGGCAGGTAAGCTACGGGCTGATCACGTACGCGCCACCGGGAGATCTGCCGCCGTGAGTGTCATCGCCGCCTATTCGGGCACCTTCGATCCGATCACCCTCGGCCACAACGACATCATCCACCGCGCTGCGCGGATGTTTCCGAAGCTGATCGTCGCGGTCGGCTCGAACATCGCCAAGAACCCCAAGTTCTCGCTGGAAGAGCGCTGCGACCTGATCCGCGCGGCGGTCACCGATCTGCCGAACGTCGAGGTCGTCGGCTTCACCGGGCTGGTCGTCGATTTCGCCAAGGAACATGGCGTGACGGTGCTGGTGCGCGGCGTCCGCAACGTCGGCGACGTCGAGTACGAGAAGCAGATGGCGGTGATGAACCGCGACCTGTACCCGACGCTCGATACCGTGCTGCTGGCGCCGAGCCCGGAGTACGCCCACCTGTCGTCGAGCCTGGTGCGCGAACTCACCGGCCTCGGCGCGCCGGTCAAGAAGCTGGTGCCGAAGGCCGTGATTCCGGCGCTGCTGGCGCGCTTCGGCCGCAAGCTGCGCTGAGCCCGCGATGACCGCCGCCCGCGACGCGCTGCGCGAGCGCCTGCAGGCACTGATCGCGCTGCAGCGGCCGGCACAGGCTGCCGAACTCGCCGAGCAGGCTCTGGCACGGGCGCCGCAGGCGGCACTGGACGATCCGGCTGCGGCGGCAGATGCGCTGCTGGGCATCGTTCGCGTCCTGCTGCAGTCCCTGCCCGCTGAAGCGCCGTTGCTGCCGCCGGACGACGAGGACCGCGCCCCGTTCGATACCGCCGCGCGCACGGCGCTGCGCGCCTGCTTCGCGCGGCTCGGCACCGACGCCTCGAAACTGATCCTCGGCTACTACGAGTTCGGCAGCGATGCCGGCGGACAGACCGTTGCGGCGCGGCAGCGTCGGCGAGCGCAGCTGGCCGCGCGGCTCGGCATGACGCCGGAGGCGCTGCGCGCGCGAGCGCTGGCGATCCGGGCGGAGCTGGAAGCCTGCGTCGATGCGCGCTGTGCCGTGCCCGGGAAAGCGCCGTGAGCGTCAGCGACGACGCGGACTGGCGCGGATTGCTGCTCCGGCAGCTGCCGGCCGAGCAGGCCGAAGCCCTGCAGCGGCGGCTGCTTGCCGATCCCGAGGCGCTCACTGCGCTGCGCGATGCCGAAACCGATCTGCATGACGATTACGCGCGGCTGCAGCTGACCGCCGCCGAGCACGCCGCGTTTCGGGCCGCCGGGCTCGGCTCGCCCGCCGCTGCCGCGCGGCAGCGCTTCAGTGAGGCGATGAAGCCACTGCCAGCCGAGGCCAGGCGCGGCCAGCGCCGGGTCGCACCGGTACGGCCGCGCAGCCGTTACGGCCTGCGCACGGCGTTGACCGGGCTGCTGATCGCCATTGCGCTCGCGCTCGGCGTCTGGCGTCTGCAGCCCGAGCTGATCACCGGCACCAGTCGCCATGCGCGCGCTGCGGTGCCGGCGGCGCCGCTGGCCGCCGAGCCGACCCTGCTGCTGCTCGCCACCGGGCTGGTCGGCGGCGAGCGGCCGGCGGTCAACGTGGTGCTGCGGCCGGCGGCCAGCGGACTGCGCGTGCAGGCCGAGATCGCCCACGGCGAGGACGCCAGGCTGTACCGCGTGCAGCTGTTTGCGGCGGCCGATCCGACCCAGGCGCTGCTCGACATCGACGGACTGCCGCTGCAGACGGTGAAGGGTTTCCGCTTCGTCGAGGTGCTGCTGCCAGCACGGCTGCTGGTGGGCGGGCCACGGCGGCTGCAGGTCGACGCGCTGCCGCCGGCCGGCACGTTCCGCGATCAGTGGACGATCCGCGCCACCACCACCGACGCGCCGCCGATCGAGATTCCGGCGCCCTGATCCTGGCGCTGCGTGCCCGCTTGCTGGTTCACGCGCTGAGGCTGTTGACGCAGGCGCGCTCAGCGCGCCAGACGGTCGCGAAATGCGAGGTAATCCGCAGTGACGCGTCCCGGCGCTTCGAGCATCGGCAGGTGGCCGATGTTGTCCAGCATCACGACGGTCGCGTTCGGCAGCAGCGACTTCAGGATCGCCGCACCAGACGGATGCAGCACGCGGTCGCGGTCGCCCCAGGTGATCAAGGTCGGCGTCGCCAGCGGCGGCTGCAGCGCGGCCAACTGGCTGTCGAGCGCGCCGGACTGCTCGCGCACGGCTTCGAAGATCTGCTCGTTCAGGCGGTAGTTGGCGATCTGCCGCCGCGCCAGCACCGTGCGCACCGGTGCCGGAATGAATGGCGGGCGCTGCATCACGAACTGCAGCAGGCGGCCGAAATCCTGCTCGCTGCGGGCGAACAGCGGCAGCGGCATGCCGGCGGCGATCAGCTTCATCATCTCGCTCGGCTCCGCCGACATCACCCCGGCTGGTGCCAGCAGCCACAGGCTCTGCACCTGCTCGGGATGGGCGATGGCGTAGGCCGTCGCGATCCAGCCGCCCATCGAATTGCCGGCCAGGTGGAAGCGGCTCAGGCCCAGCTGTTTCGCGATCGCTTCGACTCGCGCCACCTGGTCGCCGATCCGGTAGCGGGCATCGGCCGGCTTGTCGCTTTCGCCGAAGCCCGGCAGGTCGACCGCGTAGACACGGTAGCGCGCGGTCAGACCACTGGCGGCAACCTTGGTCCAGTTGTCCTTGTCGGCGCCGATGCCGTGCAGCAGCAACAGCGGTGGCGCCTCGCGCGGACCACCTTCGAGGTAGACCAGATGCCAGCGGCGGCTATCGGCCTCGATGTTCATTTCCGAGCGTTCGAGCCTGGCGCGCATCCGCTCCAGGCTCATCGCGGTATCGGCCAGCCGCGCCGGCGCCAGTATGTATAGCGCGGCATAGACCAGCACGGTCACGGCCAGCAGGGCGACCAGCAGCTTCAGGATCAGGAGCACGGGATTCTTCCGGACGCGGGAACGGAGACAGGGCAGCGGATGGTAGCGGCGGCCGGCCAGCGGCTGGCGATCAGGCCGACAGCCAGTGCGCGATCAGGCGATAGACCCGCGCGTCGCGGACCAGCCGCAGGTGATGCAGCGCCGGCAGCAGCACGGTGTCGGTCGGTGCAAACGGGACGCACAGCGAGCGGTGCGGGTGGCGGCCGGCGGCGCTGTCCGGCAGCACCAGGCCATCGCCGATCAGGCGGCTGCGCGGATCGTCGCTGGAGTCGCCGAGCATCGCGCCGACCGCGCAATGGCGGGCTTGCGGCAGCACCCGCACCGGCCGGCGCATGTCGCCGCCGACCAGGTCGGGATCGTGGGCGTTCCAGTCGTCATGGCGCAGGCTGCCGTGGCGCAGGTCCTTGATGCCGGCCGAGCGGGCATTGATCGCCACCGCCAGCGGCCGGGTGATGTCGACCAGATCCAGCAGCCGGGTCGCCGCATGGCCGAAACGTTCCAGCGGCGCGCCGTGATGCGGGCTGCCGAGACAGACCAGATGGCTGACCTGGGCCGTCCAGCGGGCGCCGCGTTCCAGCCCGTGATGGCCGGCGCTGCGCGCGATCAGGCCGCCCATGCTGTGGCCGATCAGGGCGATCCGGCGGACCCGGACCGGCCAGTTCGCCTGCAGCGCGTCGAGCAGTTCCGCAAAGGCTTCGCCGTTCTCGGAGATGTGGCGGCCGCTGTTGTAACGAACCCTGAGCGCGGTCCAGCCCTGTTCGCGGGCGAGCCGTGCCGGGAAGCTGTCGGCATCGGCGTGGACGCTGTTGCCGGCGTTCCAGATCCGCTCGTCGCAGCACAGGCCGTGCAGGAAGATGGCGATGTCGCCGCCGGCCGCCGGGAAGGCGGTGGCCAGTGCGGCGCGATCGGTGGCGACCGGCGCGCCGCGGTCGTCGCGCAGGCCGAAGTCGATCGCCAGGCCATTGCCGCTGCGGGCCAGAAAATCGCCGAATACGCCGTTGGTGGCGCTGATCACCGCTTGCAGGCGGCTCATCGGGATGGGTCCCGGATGTCGATGAGGCGCGCGGCGGCATCGCAGCCGACCGCGCTCAGGCCGCGCACGGCCTGATGGACGCCGCGCGTGATGCCGTCGTGGAACTGGCGGACCACGCCACTGACCTCGGCCACCACCGGTACCCGCGCCAGGACCCGGAACGGCTTGTCGGCGATCGCCAGGTGCATGTCCTCGACGCGGCGGCTGCCGGCGTCGATGCCGGTCTTCAGTAGGGCAATGGCGCCCTGCAATTGGCGCGATGATTCGGAGGCGGGCATCGGTTGGTCTCGGTTGATGTGAACAATCGTGCACAAAATACGGACCTTTGTCCACCGGTCGATCGTGCACCCGCTGAAATTCCTGTCCGCCCATTCCGAGGAGCCTGTCCGTGTCGATGCCCGCCCTGCTGCAAAACGCGTTGCGCCTGCCGGTGATCGCCTCGCCGATGTTCATCGCCTCGAACCCCAAGCTGGTGATCGCGCAGTGCAAGGCCGGCATCGTCGGCTCGTTTCCGGCGCTGAACGCCCGCGGCGACGGCGCGCTGGAACAGTGGCTCACCGAGATCGAGACGGCGCTGGCGGCGGAGCGGGCGGCGCATCCGGGCAAGCGGGTCGCGCCTTATGCGGTCAACCAGATCGTGCACGCGTCCAACGATCGGCTGGCTGCCGACATGGCGGTGTGCGTGGCGCACCGGGTGCCGATCATCATCACCTCGCTGCGTGCGCCGGATGCCATCGTGCCGGCCGTGCATGGCTACGGCGGCCTGGTGTTCCATGACGTGATCAGCGTGCGGCACGCCGAATAGGCGCTGGAAGCCGGCGTCGACGGGCTGATCCTGGTCTGTGCCGGCGCCGGCGGGCATGCCGGCACCCTGTCGCCGTTCGCGCTGGTCGGCGAGATCCGCAAGTTCTACGACGGCCCGGTGATCCTGTCCGGCTCGATCGCCAGCGGCGACGCGATCCTGGCCGCGCAGTCGATGGGTGCGGATCTGGCCTATATCGGCACCCGTTTCCTGGCGACGCCGGAAGCCAATGTCAGCGACGACTACCGGCAGGCGATCGTCGATTCCTCGGCCGCCGACATCACCTACACGCCGTACTTCTCCGGCGTGCATGGCAACTACCTGAAGAAAAGCATCGTCCGCGCCGGCATGGACCCGGACAAGCTGCCGCACGCCGACGCCAGCAAGAAGAACCTGGGCAGCAGCGCCGGTGAATCGAGCAGCACCGCCAAGGCCTGGAAGGACATCTGGGGCGCCGGCCACGGCGTCGGCGTGATCGACGCGGTGCTGCCGACGGCGGCCGTCGTCGACCGGCTGGAAGCCGAGTACCGCACGGCGCGGCAGCGGCTTTCGGCGGCGGCCGCCGCTTATGCCTGAGGCGGTCGGCCCGCTGCCTTGGCGGCCGCCATCCGGCGTGGCCCGAACAGCGTGTCGAGCATCGGCGTGACCAGCTCGTCGAGCCGCCGGCCGATGGTCAGCTGACCGGCCAGGTGCAAGGTCAGCAGGCCGTGCATCGCCGCCCACACCACATGCGAGCCGGTCAGCGCATCGCCGCTGATCAGGCCCTGGTCGACCGCCTGCTGGTAGGCGGTCTGCAGCGTGGCGAGCGCCCGCTGCCGGGCGGCGTGCAGTTCCGGGTACTCGGCCGGCGGGGGCTGCCGCAGTGCGAACATCAGCCGGTATTCGGCCGGATTGGCCTCGGCAAAGGTGATGAAGCTGTGCGCCATCGTGTGCAGTGTCACCAGCGGCGGCTCACCGCGCGCCAGCACCGCGTCCATGGTCGTCGTCAGCCGGTCGAAGCACATCGCCCGCAGCGCAACGAAGATGTGTTCCTTGTTCTTGAAATAGCGGTACGGCAGCGCCTGGCTGCGATCCATCGCGGCGGCGATCGCGCGCATCGTCACCGCTTCGTAGCCGTCGCGTTCGTAGAGCCGGGCCGCCGCCGCGCAGATGTCGGCACGCACGCTGTCTGCGGCTTCGGCGGTAAGGCGAGGGCGTGCCATCGATTGACGGACTCGGACCTGTTTAATTAACGTCGTTCAGAGAATTTGCGAATGGCCGTGAAGCGATGAGCACCGCCCGTGCCAGCGCCGCGGCGCTGCCCGGCCGTCCTACTGCGGCCACCACCCGCTCTGCCCTTGTGCGGGATGTCCGGCCCCTTCCGGCATCCCGCAACCTTTGTTGGCGTCGTCGGCGTCAGCGATCAGGCCGGCAGCATCTGGGCGACGAAAGCCTCGAAATCCGGCTTGTCCATGTAGCGCGGTACGGCGTAGGTCCAGTGCGCCTCCGACATCGCCTTGTCAGTGATCGCCGGGATGTCGCTGG
>CAYPJK010000160.1:0-6866 GCA_964411025.1 uncultured Nevskia sp. | reverse complement strand
CCTGCGTGCTGTTCGGTGACGGTGCCGGCGCGGTGGTCCTGAAGACGTCCGATGCGCCCGGCATCCTGTCCTCGCATCTGCATTCCGACGGTTCGCTGAGTCATATCCTGCGGGTGCCGGGTGGCATCGCCGGCGGCCAGCTGCGCGGCTCGCCTTACCTGGAAATGGATGGCCAGTCAGTCTACCGCGTGGCCGTGAAAAACCTGAGCGAATGCGCGCAGGAAGCGCTGGACCGCAACAACCTGAAAGCCTCCGCGCTCGACTGGTATGTGCCGCACCAGGCCAACATCCGGATCATCAACACGCTGGCCGACAAGGTCGGCGTGCCGAAGGAAAAGGTGGTGGTCACCGTCGCCCAGCAGGGCAATACCTCGGCGGCGTCGGTGCCGCTGGCGCTTGACGCGGCGGTCAAGGACGGCCGCATCAAGCCTGCCGATCTGGTGATGCTGCAGGGCGTTGGCGGCGGCATGACATGGGGCACGGTGCTGCTGCGCTGGTGAGCAAAGGCCTCCGGCAGCCGGCCGTTCGGGTCGACGGCGCGCCGGTCTTCGTCCATCGGCGGGGCAGCGGTCGACCGTTGCTGATGCTGCACGGCAACCCTGATTCGCACCGGTTGTGGCTGCCGATGATCGACCGCCTGCAGGCGGACCATGATTGCATCGCCCCCGACCTTCCCGGCTTCGGCGAGTCCGGCGTCGCCAGCTGCGACGACGTGACGCTCGCCGGTTTCGCGCGCTGGATCGATGCCCTGCTGGATGCGCTGGCGATCCGCGAGCCGATTGACCTCGTCGTCCACGATGTCGGCGGTTTCTACGGCCTGGCCTGGGCGGCGCGCCACCCGCAACGGCTGCGGCGGCTGGTCATCTCCAACACCCTGTTGCACGCCGATTACCGCTGGCACGTCTGGGCGCGAATCTGGCGCTCGCGACTCGGCGAAATGGCGATGCGGGCGTTCGACTGGCCGCTGATCGGTCGCAGCGGGCACCATTTGACGATGCGGCAGGGCGGCCCGGGCTTGTCGCGAACGCAGATCGACGACGCCTATCGGCACTTCCACGCCGGCGCCCGTGCCCAGGTGCTGCGCATCTATCGCGAAGCCGACCCGGCCAAGTTCGCGCCGTGGCTCGACGCGCTGAACGCGGTGACGGCAATGCGCCCGACGCGCGTGATCTGGGGGATGCGCGATCCGTTCATCCCCATTCATTACGCCGGCCGCTTCGGCACGACGGATGTGCAGCGTCTGGAGGCGGCCGGCCATTGGGCGGTGGCGGAAATGCCGGAGCGCTGCGCCGCACTGGTCCGCGATCACCTTGCCGGCGCCGATCGCGTTTGACCGGCCCGCGCGCGGAAACTAGAATGTTGAGTTCCCGGGGCCGATTGTCTGGAATCACCCAGCGACCGGCCTTACAAAAGCAACTAGATAGTCGTAATTTTTCTTGGAGCATCAAGCATGTACGCAGTCATCAAGACCGGTGGCAAGCAGTACCGGGTCGCCCCCGGCGAAACCGTCAAGGTGGAAACGATCGTGGCCGCCGTCGGCGACACGGTGAGCTTCAGCGAAGTGCTGCTGGTGGCTGACGGCGAAGCAGTGAAGATCGGCGCGCCGGTCGTCACCGGTGCCGTCGTCAAGGCGGAAGTCACGGCCCACGGCCGCGGCGACAAGATCCGCATCATCAAGCACCGCCGCCGCAAGCACTATCACAAGGAACAGGGCCACCGGCAGAATTTCACCGCGATCAAGATCACGGAGATCGTCGCCTAAGGGCGGCGTTCTTCCAGCAGGAGAACAGCAATGGCACACAAGAAAGCAGGCGGTTCAACCCGTAACGGTCGCGACTCGCAGGCCAAGCGCCTCGGCGTGAAGCGCTTCGGCGGCGAAGCGGTCCTCGCCGGCAACATCATCATTCGCCAGCGCGGCACCCAGGTTCACCCGGGCGTCAACTGCGGCATCGGCACCGACCACACGCTGTTCGCCAAGGCGGACGGTCATGTGAAGTTCGTCACGCGTGGTCCGAAGGGCCGCAAGTTCGTCGACATCGTCGCAGCCTGATCCGCGCGGATGTGCGTGACCAAGGCCCCGGTGACGGGGCCTTGTCATTTGAAGCTCCCGAAGTTGCCGCTGCTGCTGAACGAGATGCCGCTGAACCATGAAATTCGTTGACGAAGCCACGATACGCGTCGAAGCCGGCGACGGCGGCAACGGCTGCGTCAGCTTCCGCCGCGAGCGCGCGATTCCGTTCGGCGGGCCGGACGGCGGCGACGGCGGCGACGGCGGCACCGTCTGGGTGGTCGCCGAGCCGAACCTGAACTCGCTGGCCGATTTCCGCTTCAACCGCGTGTTCAAGGCCAAACGCGGCGAGAACGGCAGCGGTTCCGACTGCAAGGGCGCCGGTGCGCCCGACATCGAGATCCCGATGCCGCTCGGCACCCAGGTGTTCGACGTCGACACCGAGGAACTCATCGGCGAGCTGACCGCCAAGGGCCAGCGGATCAAGGTGGCCGCCGGCGGCTTCCATGGCCTCGGCAACGCGCGCTTCAAGTCGTCGACCAACCGCGCGCCGCGCCGTGCCAGCCCCGGCACGCCGGGCGAACGCCGCGAGTTGCGCCTGGAGTTGAGCGTGCTTGCTGACGTCGGTCTGCTTGGCATGCCCAACGCCGGCAAGTCGACCCTGCTCGGCGCGGTATCGGCTGCGCGCCCGAAGATCGCCGACTATCCCTTCACGACGCTGTACCCGCAGCCCGGCGTGGTGTCGGTCGGCATGACGCGCAGCTTCGTGATGGTCGACATCCCCGGCATCATCGAAGGGGCTGCCGAAGGGGCGGGGCTCGGCATCCGCTTCCTGAAGCATTTGCAGCGCACCCGCCTGCTGCTGCATCTGGTCGACATCCTGCCGCCCGAGGGCGGCGACATCGTCGAGCACATCGACACCATCAACGCCGAGCTCGCCGAGTTCAGCGAAGAACTGGCCGGCCGCGAGCAGTGGCTGGTGTTCAACAAGATCGATCTGATGAGCGACGAGGACGCCGATGCGCTGATCGACGACGCCCTTGAGCGTCTCGGTTGGACCGGCCGCCACTACCGCATCTCGGCCGCAGCCCGCCGCAACCTCGAACCGCTGTGCAAGGACGCGATGGAATGGGTCGAGGCGCACGCGCCGGCCCGCACTGCGCCGGATTACACCTTGCTGGACGACGCACCGCCGGTCCGCCCGGCGGCCGAATCCGATCCCACTGACGACGCCGACGACGACCTCGACGCCTGAGCTGCCCCTTTCGCCCATGACGCAGACGAAAAGCCGTGAAACGCTGAATACCAGCCGCCGCTGGGTGATCAAGGTCGGCAGCGCGATGGTCACCGCACGTGGCCGCGGGCTCGACCGTGAAGCGATCGCCGACTGGTGCGCGCAGATCGCTGCCCTGCGGGCCCAGGGCCGGCAGGTAGTGCTGGTGTCCTCCGGCGCGGTTGCTGAGGGCATGGCGCGGCTCGGCATGACCAAGCGGCCCACAAACCTGCATGGCCTGCAAGCGGCGGCGGCGGTCGGCCAGATGGGCCTCGTGCGCGCCTACGAAACCGAGTTCGAGAAGCACGGCCTGCGCGCGGCGCAGATCCTGCTGACCCACGACGACGTCTCCGATCGCGGCCGTTACCTGAATGCCCGAGGCACGCTGAACACGCTGCTGGAGCTGGGCGTGGTGCCGGTCGTCAACGAGAACGACACGGTGGCGACCGACGAGATCCGGCTGGGCGACAACGACACGCTCGGTGCGCTGACGGTGAATCTGATCGAAGCCGATCTGCTGGTGATCCTGACCGACCAGCAGGGCCTCTACGACGCCGATCCGCGCAACAACCCGGACGCCAAGCTGCTGTCCGAGGCAGACCTGTCCGACCCCAACCTCGGCGGCATGGCGGGCGAGACCAAGGGCGAGCTGGGCAGAGGCGGCATGCGCACCAAGCTGACCGCCGCGCACTGGGCCGCGCGCTCCGGTGCCGCCACGGTGATCGCCTACGGCCGCACGCCAGATGCGCTGCTGAAGATCGCCAGCGGTGAATCGATCGGCACCTTGCTGAAGCCGGCGCAGTCGGTAATGGCCTCGCGCAAGCGCTGGATCGCGGGCCAGCTGCAGGTGCGCGGCCGGCTGACACTCGACGACGGTGCCGTGAAGGTGCTGCGCGAACAGGGGCGCAGTCTGCTGCCGGTCGGCGTGCGCCAGGTCAGCGGTGAGTTCGGACGCGGCGATCTGGTGCTGTGTCTCGATCTCGCCGGCCGGGAAATCGCGCGCGGCCTGAGCAACTACGACTCCGACGAAGCGCAGCGCATCGCCGGTGCGCCGAGCGGCGAGATTCCCGCGCGCCTCGGCTATCCCGGCGAGCCGGAGCTGATCCACCGCGACAACCTGGTGCTCGCGGTCTGATCGAAAGCGGGCGGCGTCATGCCGCCCGACAGCTTGGGCCGTGATCAAACCCCGATCACGGCGACTGCATCCAAGCGCCATGCAGGCCGCATCCCACCCAGCGTTGCCTGCCCACACCATCGATCGACGTCGCGCCCGCAGCGGCCGCGTGTCCCAGGGGATTCCTGCATGAGTGCTGTCACCGATCGCCGCGTCGCGACCCCCGCCCGCGGCCGGCCGAAGCTATGGCGATGGCTGGCCCTCGCGGGCATCCTTCTGCTCGCCGTCGGCGCAGGGCTGGCCTCGCGGGGAGCCAAGACCGAGGCCACTGCGGCGGAGAAGGACTCGAAGCGGCTCGCCGGGCCGATGGAACTGGCGGCGGCTGACGTGGCGCAGGTCGAGCAGCGGGCGCTGACGCGGCGGCTGCCGCTGTCTGGCAGCCTGCGGCCGCTGGTGCAGGCCAGCGTCAAGTCGCGAGTGGCCGGTGACCTGCTGGCGGTGCAGGTCCGTGAAGGACAGCCAGTGCAGAAGGGCGAGGTGCTGGCCCGTATCGACCTTCGCAACCTCGGCGCCCAGTTCGACGCCCAGCGTGCGGCGCTCGACAAGGCGCATGCCGACCTGGCGCTGGCCCGCGTCAATCGCGACAGCAATGCCCGGCTGCTGGAGCAGAAGTTCATTTCGCAGAACGCCTTCGATGCGGTGCAGAGCGCGTTCGACGCCGCTGCCGCCAGCGTCAAGGTGGCCGAAGCCCAGCTGCGGCTGGCCCAAGTCGGCGTTGATGATGCCGTGGTCCGCTCGCCGATTGACGGCGTCGTTTCGCAGCGGCTGGCGCAGCCGGGCGAGAAGGTCGCCGCCGACACGCCGCTGCTGGCGATCGTCGACCTGCGCCGCCTGGAGCTGGAAGCGCCGGTGCCGGCTTCGGACGTGCCGGCTGTGAAGGTCGGCCAGCGCTTGCGTTTCACGGTCGACGGCTATCGCGAGCGAACCTTCGAGGCCGTGGTCGAGCGGATCAATCCGGCGACCGATGCCGGTACCCGGGCGATCCGGGTCTACCTGTCGGTCGACAACGCCGATGGCGCGCTCAGGGGCGGCATGTTCGCGCAGGGCGACCTGCTGCTCGATCCTTCGGCGCCGCTTGCCACCGTGCCGGCGGCTGCGGTGCGCCGCGATGCCGGCGTTCCCTATATTCTGGTGATCGAGGACGGGCACCTGCGGCGGCGGGCCGTGACGCTGGGCATCGAGGCGGACGACGGCGCGTTCGTCGAATTGCGCGACGGGCCGGCGATCGGCACCCGGGTGCTGGCGGCGCGCATCGACAGCCTGCAGGACGGCGCTGCCGTGACCGTGCCGTCAAGCGCAGCGCGCTAGGCCGGAGCCACCCTCATGTGGATCACCCGGATCAGTGTCAGCCAGCCGGTGTTCGCGACCCTGGTGATGGTCGCGCTGCTGGTGCTGGGCGTGTTCTCGTACCAGCGGCTGCCGGTCGAGAAGCTTCCGGATGTCTCGGTGCCGGTGCTGAGCATCTCCATCGCCTATCCCGGCGCGACGCCGGAAGCGGTCGAGAACGATCTGCTGAAGCCGATCGAGGAAGCCGTCAACGCCGTCGAGGGCGTCAAGCGCATCTGGGGCACGGCGCGCGAGGGCGGCGGTTTCCTGTCGATCGAGTTCGACCTGTCGGTCGACATCGGCCGGGCGACGCAGGAGACCCGTGACAAGGTGGCGCAGATCCAGCCGACCTTTCCGCGCGAGGCCAAGCCGCCGCTGATCTCGCGCACCAACGAGGACGAGAACCAGCAGCCGATCATCAACCTGGCGCTGTATTCCGAAACCCGCAGCCTGCGCGAGATCTCGACGCTGGTCGACCAGGTGGTGGTCAAGCGGCTGCAGAACGTGCTCGGCGTCGGCAGCATCACGGTCGGCGGCCAGTCGACGCGGCAGGTGCAGGTGTTCCTGCAGCCGTCGGCGTTGGAAGCCTCGCGGATCGGGGTCGATCAGGTCATCGCGGCGATCCAGGCGGCGAATCAGGATCTGCCAGCCGGTGCCATTTCCCGGGGCGACCGCGAGCAGCTGGTGCGCATCGAAGGCCGGATCAAGCAGCCGGCGCAGTTCGGCCGCATCGTCGTCGCCCGCCAGAACGGCGTGCCGGTGCATCTGGACGAGGTTGCCGAGGTGGTGGACGGCGAAGCCGAGGAAACCTCGATTTCCCGCGTCGACGGCCGGCGCGCGGTGACGCTCGACATCCGGAAAGTGCAGGGCGCCAACATCGTCAGCGCCGCGAGCGGTGTCAGCAAGGCGATCGAGCGCTTGAAGGCCGAGCTGCCGGACGATGTGCGGATCGTGAAGATCTATGCCACCGCCGACGACATCACCGCGTCGGTCGAGCAGGTCAAGGAAACGATTCTCGAAGGCGGCGTGCTGACGGCGCTGATCGTCTTCCTGTTCCTGCACTCCTGGCGCTCGACGATCATCAC
>CAYPJK010000159.1:0-6879 GCA_964411025.1 uncultured Nevskia sp. | reverse complement strand
ATCAGGCCTTGGCTGAGGCAGGCCTGGCCGACGGTCGCCGCCTGCTGGTCGCCGACCAATGCCCCGATTGGCACCGCGTGGCCGAGCAGCGACGGATCGGTGTGGCCGTAGTCGGCGGCGGAGTCGAACACCGTTGGCAGAAGGGCGCGCGGCAGCTTGAAGAAGGCCAGCAGCGCGTCGTCCCAGTCGGCCGTGTGCAGGTTGTAGAGCAGGGTGCGCGAGGCGTTGGTGGCGTCGGTGGCGTGCACCTTGCCGCCGGTCAGCTGCCACAGCAGCCAGCTGTCGATGGTGCCGAAGGCCAGCTCGCCGGCTTCGGCGCGCGCCCGGGCGCCGGGCACGTGGTCGAGGATCCAGGCGATCTTGGTGGCCGAAAAATATGGATCGAGCAGCAGGCCGGTACGCACATTCAGGTGCCGGCCGAGGAAAGCTTCGCTGCGCTCGGTGCAGAAATCGGCGGTGCGGCGGTCCTGCCAGACGATGGCCGGATGGATCGGCTGGCCGCTGGCGCGATCCCAGATCACGGTGGTTTCGCGCTGGTTGGTGATGCCGATCGCGGCCAGCGCGTCGGCCGGCAGCTGCGCATCGGCAAGCGCGCCGCGGGCGCAGGCCAGGGTGTCGTCCCAGATCCGCATTGCGTCGTGCTCGACCCAACCCGGTTCCGGGAACGACTGCGGCAGCTCGCGCTGCGCCACGCCGAGCTTGTTGCCAAGCCGGTCGAAGACGATGGCGCGGGTGCTGGTGGTCCCCTGGTCGATCGCCAGCAAGGCCGAACCGCGTGTCGCTGTGCTCATGGATGCTCCGGTGCCCTGTGCCTGTCGAATGCTGCCGGGCGCACGTTAGCGATCTGCAGCGGCAGAAACAAAAAAAACCGGCGAGCAGGTCGCCGGTTCTTGTTTGCCGCCGCGCGCGATCAGGCTGCCTTGAGTGCCGGGCCCGAGGTCAGCACCGGGCCGGTCGGCTGGCCGGTGGGCGAGCCGCCAACCGGTTCCAGCGACACCGCCAGGGTCAGCTGTGCGCCACTGACGCCGGCCGGCAGTTTCAGGCGACCTTCGCCGGCGGTCGGCAGCAGGCCCAGCGACACCGGCCCGGCCTCGGTGATCAGCCACAGCTCCAGGCTGTGTGCGCCGAGCTTCGGATAGGCGCCACTGGCCACCGCCAGCACCTCGTCGGCCGCCGGCCGCACGGCCAGCGTCCACTGCATGTCGGATTCCGGCAGGCGCAGCAGGGACACGTAGATCGGCGCCGGTGCAGGTGCCGGAGCCGGTGCCGGGCTGACCGGCGGCACGGTGACCGCAACCGGACCGCTGCCCGGTTCGCCCGGCAGCGGCACCCGGGTGCCGATCAGCACCGCCAGCACCACGCCGGCGGCCGTCGCCAGACCGGCCAGGATGCGCCACGGCGACGTGGGCGGCGGCACGTCCTTCGTCTGCACCGGCGGCGGCAGCGGCCGGCGGATCGGCGTGACCACGGCCCGCGCGCTGTCGATCTTGTGCTGCAGCGCGAACCAGACCGATGGCGGCGGCGATTTCGGCTCGAGATCCGCCGCCAGACCGGCCAGTCGCGATTCCCAGAAGCGGATCTCGCTGCGAACGGCGGTTTCGCCGCGCGCCAGCCGCTCGAAGCGGTGGCGTGCCCGGCCGCGCAGCGTGCCCAGCACGTACTCGGCCGCCAGGATCTGGCGCAGCTTGGGGTTGTCGTACTTCATCGATGTGCTCGCGCCGCCGTTACCGTTCCAGACATTCGCGCAGGCGGGCCAGTCCGCGCCGCACCCAGCTCTTCACCGTGCCCAGCGGTGCCTTCATCACCACCGCCAGCTCCTGGTGTGTGTAGCCCTCGTAGTACGCCAGCAGCACGCTGCGCTTCTGTTCGTCCTGCAAATCCTGCATGCAGTCGCGCAGCATGCCGAGGCCTTCGCGCTCCACGGCCCGGTCTTCCGGGCTTTCGCTGACATCGGCAAAGGTCATCGGCGCTTCCTCGCCCTCTTCGGGCATTTCCACTTCCGGCCGCTTCATCCGCAGCAGGTCCAGCGCTCGGTACCGGGCGACGGTCAGCAGCCAGGTCAGCGGCGTGCCCTTGTCCGGTGCATAGGTGTCGGCCTTCTGCCAGACCCGCAGGAAGCAGTCCTGCAAGGCTTCATCGGCCCAGTCCCGACGTTTGAGGATACGCAGCAGCAGCGCGTACAGATGCGAGCTGCAGGCTTCGTACAACTGCGCGAACGCCCGTTGGTCGCCAAGGCCGGTATCGGCCAGCAGGCGAACGAGACGCTCGTTTTCGGCGGTGCTGTAACTCATCAGACGGTCGAACCTGCAGATGTCGTGGGCGCAGCATATCAAGGCCGACCGTCAACTTCGGGTGACACTGCAAATACCGGTGTCGCAGGCGGCGCGTCCTATAATCGCGACTCCCGAAAACCTGCCCGTCTCCGAGCCCGTCGTGGTCCCAACCGCCTATCCCGCCACCCGTCCGCGCCGCCTGCGCTCGGCCGCCTTTTCCCGCGAACTGAGCCGCGAGACGCGCCTCGCCGCTGGCCAGCTGATCCAGCCGCTGTTCATCGCCGAAGGTCCGCTGTGCGGGCCGGTGGCCTCGATGCCCGGGCAGGCGCGCCTCGATCTCGACCAGCTGGTCGCCGAATGCCGCGCGCTCGCCGCGCTCGGCGTGTCGGCGGTGGCGATGTTCCCGGTGATTCCGGCGGAGCTGAAGAACGACACCGGCAGCGAGTCGCTGAACCCGGACGGCCTGATTCCGCGCGCGATCAAGCGGGTCAAGGACGCCTGCCCGGAACTCGGCGTGATCGTCGACATCGCGCTCGATCCGTACACCAGCCACGGCCATGACGGCATCCTCGACGAGGCCGGCTATGTCGCCAACGACATCACCGTGGAGGCCCTGCGCAAGCAGGCCGTGGTACTGGCCCGCGCCGGTGCCGACGTGCTGGCGCCGAGCGACATGATGGACGGCCGGGTCGGCCAGATCCGCGCCGTGCTGGAGCGCGACAACCGCCACAACACGATGATCCTGAGCTACGCCGCCAAGTACGCCAGCGGCTTCTATGGTCCGTTCCGCGATGCGGTCGGTTCGGCTGCGGCGCTGAAGGGTGACAAGCGCACGTATCAGATGGACCCGGCCAACACCGACGAGGCGCTGCGCGAAGTCGGCATGGACATCGCCGAAGGCGCGGACATCGTCATGGTCAAGCCGGGCATGCCGTACCTCGACATCATCCGCCGCGTGAAGGACGAGTTCCGCGTGCCGGTCGCGGCGTATCAGGTCTCCGGCGAGTACGCGATGCTGAAGGCGGCCGCGCAGAACGGCTGGCTGGATGAAAAGAAGGTGGTGCTGGAATCGCTCTTGTGCTTCCGCCGCGCCGGCGCCGACATGATCCTGAGCTACTTCTCCAAGCAGGTCGCGCAGTGGCTGAAGGACGCCTGATGGCCGACCTCGATCGCTACGCGGTACTCGGCCAGCCGGTCGGCCATTCGAAGTCGCCGCGCATCCACGCCGCGTTTGCCGCCGCCACGGGCCAGACGCTGCGCTACGAAGCGATCGAAGTCGCGCCCGATGCGCTCGCCGAACGCGTGTCTGCCTTCCATGCCGAAGGCTGGGCCGGCTTCAACCTGACCGTGCCGCACAAGCAGGCCGGGGCGGCGCTCTGTGAAAGCCGCTCGGAAGCCGCCGAACAGGCGGGCGCGGTCAACACGCTGATCCGCACCGCAACCGGCTGGCACGGCGACAACACCGACGGTGCCGGGCTGGTGCGCGATCTGGTCGCCAACCTCGGCGTCACGGTCAAGGGCAAGCGGGTGCTGGTGCTCGGCGCCGGTGGTGCCGCGCGAGGCATCGTCGCGCCGCTGCTCGCGGAAGCTCCGGCCGAGCTGGCGATCTCCAACCGCAATCCGTGGAAGCCGGAAGAAATCGCCGCCGCGCTGAAGCCGCTCGGCAACATCGTGCCGCGCACCCATCTGTCGCTGAAGGGTGATCGCTACGACCTGATCCTGAACGCCACCAGCGCCGGCCACTCGGGTGCCATTCCGCGCCTGCCGCCGAAGCTGTTCGCCGAGGGCGGTGTCGCCTACGACCTGAACTACGGCCCGGCGGCCGTGCCGTTCCTGGTCTGGGCGAAGGCCGAAGGGGCGACGCGGGTATCCGATGGCCTCGGCATGCTGGTCGAGCAGGCCGCCGAGGCGTTCCAGCGCTGGCGTGGCGTGCGGCCGGAAACGGCGGCGGTATTGGCGGGTTTGCGCGGCTGAAGCGGGCGATCAGTCTGGAAACGCCGCGAACGGATCATCCGGCGGCGGCGTTTTCGACTCGTCCGACTGCGCGCTGGTGGTAGCGCCGCCCAGCGCGATCTCGGCGAACGCCAGCCGTTCCTCGATGCTGTCGAAGTCGGGCTCGCCGCCCTGCGGCGTCTCGGGGCCGGACATGGATGTTCAGTCCTTGATCTTGACCAGAAAGCCGTTGATCGAATTGCTTTCGAGCCGCGCCAGCACGTCCTGTGCGGCCGTAAGGTTCGGCTGCGGGCCGACGCGCACCCGGAAGCGGATATCCCGTTCGGCCAGGGTCACCTGCTCGATCCGCGACTCGTAGCCGATCAGTGCCAGCTTGGCGCGCTGGCGGTCGGCTTCCTCGCGCGACTTGTAGGCACCGACCTGCACCAGATAGGCGCCGCCCGGATCGGCCAGTGCCTGTTTGACCTCGGCTGGTGGCTGTTTCGCCGGGGCCGGAGCCGGCTTGCCGGGTGCCGCAGCGGGGGCCGGGCGCGAGTATTCGCGGGGAATCGCGACCTCTATCTTCGGCAGCTCGTTGTAGAAGGTGTAGCGCGGCGGCACCTTGTCCGGCGACGGCACCGGCACGTTGTCCGCCGGCTTCGCGGTCTTGCCCTTGCCGTCATCGCTGGCACCCGGCTTCGCCGCCTTGGGCGCCGGCCTGTCGCGATCCTCGCCCAGCAGCGGCTTCAGATCGCCATCGGCCTGCGCGGCTTCGCCCAGCTTGGTCTTGTGCTGCGGCCGGTCGATGTAGACGAAGGCGGCGACCACCAGCCCGATCGCCAGGCCAACGATCAGCCAGACCCAGCCCGGCAGCGCGCCGCCGGAACCCCCGCCACCGCCGCTGCCGCCGCCGCGACGGTTGCCACCACCGTTGCCGCCGCGGCTGCCGCCGTTGCGGCCGGCGTTGGGATTGCGCGGCTTGGCGTAGTCGCGCGCCATGGCCTACATCTTCTCCGGCGCGGACACGCCGAGCAGCGCCAGCCCGTTGCGCAAAACCTGACCGGTTGCCTGCGCCAGCGCCAAGCGCGCGTTGCGAAGGGCTGCGTCGTCGATCAGGAACGGCAGCGCGTGGTAGTAGCCGTGGAACGCGGCGGCGACATCGCGCAGGTACTGGGCGATCACGTGCGGCTCGAGGTTGGCCGCGGCCGACTGCACCGTTTCCGGGAAGCGGCCGAGCAGTGCCACCAGCGCCACCGCTTCCGGCTCGGCGAGCTGGGCAAGTGCCGTGAAGCCTTGCGCCTGGTCGTACTGCAGGCCGCGCTCGCCGAGCTGGCGCAGCACCGCGCAGACGCGCGCGTGCGCGTACTGGATGTAATAGACCGGGTTGTCGTTGGTCTGCGCGCGGGCCAGGTCGATGTCGAAGGTCAGCTGCGAATCGCTCTTGCGGGCGACCAGGAAGTAGCGCGTCGCGTCGCGCCCGGCTTCGTCGATCAGATCACGCAGGGTTACGTACGAACCGGCGCGCTTCGACAGCTTCACTTCCTCGCCGCCGCGCATCACCGTGACCATCTGGTGCAGCACGTATTCCGGCCAGCCCTTGGGGATGCCGATGTCCAGCGCCTGCAGCCCGGCGCGCACGCGGGCGATGGTGCCGTGGTGGTCCGCACCCTGCTCGTTGATCACCCGCACGAAGCCGCGATTCCACTTGGTGACGTGATACGCGACATCGGGCACGAAGTAGGTGTAGCCGCCTTCGCGCTTGCGCATCACGCGATCCTTGTCGTCGCCGAACCCGGTGGTGCGCAGCCACAGCGCATCGTCCTGCTCGTAGGTGTGACCGCTCGCCTGAAGCGCCGCGACGGTGCTGTCGACCTTGCCTTCGGTATACAGCGAGCTTTCGAGGTAATAGACGTCGAAGGCCACACCGAACGCCTTCAGATCCAGATCCTGCTCGCGGCGCAGATAGGCCACCGCAAAGTCACGGATCGCGTCGAGGTCCTCGACATCGCCCTTGGCGGTGACCGCGCGGTCGTCGGCGGTCACGGTGTCCCCGGCAAGGTAGGACTTCGCGACATCGTCGATGTAGTCGCCGCGATAGCCGTCTTCCGGCCAGCCGGCATCGCCGGGCTTGATGCCGCGCGCGCGGGCCTGAACCGACACGCCGAGATTGGCGATCTGGTTGCCGGCGTCGTTGTAGTAGAACTCCTTCGACACCTGCCAGCCGGCGGCCGCCAGCACCCGCGCCATGCAGTCGCCGACCGCCGCGCCACGGCCATGGCCGACGTGCAGCGGGCCGGTCGGATTGGCTGACACGAACTCGACCATCGCCTTGCCCCGGGCGCCGGAGCGGTCGATGCCGAAGCTGTCGCCGGCATTCAGGATGTCGACCACCACCTGCTGCAGCGCGCCGGCGGCGAGGAAGAAATTGATGAAGCCGGGACCGGCGATCTCGACCTTGTCGATGACGCCGCCCTTCGGCAGCGCGGCGACGATCGCTTCGGCCACCGCGCGCGGCGGCTTGCCCAGCGGCTTGGCCAGCGTCATCGCGACGTTGCTGGCGAAATCGCCGTTCTTCTTGTCCTTGGCCGGCTCGACCAGGATGTCGCGAGGCATGGGGGCCGCGCTGCCCTCGATCTCGGGGACGACCGAGACGAGGTGGATGCACCCGACGGAG
>CAYPJK010000158.1:0-6884 GCA_964411025.1 uncultured Nevskia sp. | reverse complement strand
GCCCGGAGATCTGCACTGGCCACCTGAACTTCCGCAATCGCGACTGCCACTTCATCTTCGGCGACGCCGCCACCGCGCTGGTCATCGAGCCGCTGGAAACCGCCTCCGGTGAGCTCCGCTTCGAGGTGCTCGGCACCCGGCTGCAGACGCAGTTCTCGAACAACATCCGCAACAACTTCGGCTTCCTGAACCGCTCGGAGTCGCCGCAGCGGCCATGGAACGACGTGCTGTTCGTGCAGGAAGGCCGCAAGGTGTTCAAGGAAGTGGTGCCGATGGTGTCCGAGCTGCTGATCAGCCACCTGAAGGATCTCGGCATCGAGCCGAATGCAGTGAAGCGGTTCTGGCTCCACCAGGCCAATCTGTCGATGAACCAGCTGATCGCCAAGAAGGTGCTGGGCCGCGAGCCGAGTCTGGAGGAAGCGCCGATCATTCTCGACGAGTACGCCAATACCTCGTCGGCCGGTTCGGTGATTGCGTTCCACAAGTACCACGCCGATCTGAAGCCCGGCGATGTCGGCGTGCTGTGCGCGTTCGGTGCCGGCTATTCGGCCGGCAGCGTGGTGTTGCGCAAGCTCTGAACACGCTTGCGGATACGCTTGTTTTCCCTGGATTCGAGGGCTGTCAAACGCCTGTCACAAATTGCTTTCAGCATGTTGTGTGACATCTAATCGAAGAATGGGGATGCAGAACAAGAAGATTCTGGTGATCGAGGATGAAGCCTCGATTCGAGACATGCTGCGCTTCGCGCTGGAACGCGTGGATTTCCTGGTCAGTGTGGCTGCCGATGCTCCCTCGGCGCGCTTGCGGATCGCCGAATCCCGGCCTGACCTGATCCTGCTGGACTGGATGATGCCCGGCACCTCCGGCGTCGATTACGCCCGCGAGCTGAAGGCTGCGCCGCAGACGCGCGATATCCCGGTGATCATGGTCACCGCCCGCGCCGAAGAGGAGGACAAGATCCGCGGCCTGAACATCGGCTGTGATGATTACGTCTCGAAGCCGTTCTCGTTCCCCGAACTGATCGCCCGCATCCAGGCAGTGCTGCGCCGCTCGATGCCGGGAGGCGAGGAAGAACGGCTGGCGGTGGCCGGCCTGCAGGTAGATGCCGCGAGCCAGCGGGTCACCGCCAAGGGCGAGCCAGTGCGGCTGGGTCCGACGGAGTACCGGCTGCTGCACTTCTTCATCAGCCACCCGGAACGGGTCTACACGCGCGAGCAGGTGCTCGACCGCGTCTGGGGCCAGAACGTCTATGTCGAGGAGCGCACGGTCGACGTGCATATTCGCAGGCTGCGCAAGGCGCTGGAACCGTTCGGCTACGACGGCATGATCCAGACCGTGCGCGGCACCGGCTACCGCTTCTCCGAGCGCGTCTGAGCGATGTCGAGGGCTTGGCTCCCGAGCCCGGATCTGCTGCGGCAGATCGCCCAACTGCTGCTGCGGGTTGGCCTGGCGGCGCTGTTCGGTGCCTGGATCGGCCATCCCTGGCCGGTCGTCACGCTGACGCTGCTGTTGAGCCTGATCGTCCACCTGCGCTACCTGACCCGCCTGCGCAGCTGGCTCAACGCGCCGAAGCAGATCGAGCTGCCGATTGCCGAAGGTATCTGGGGCGAGGTTTACGATGGCCTGCTGAACTTGCAGAAGCGCAACCGCAAGCGCAAGCGCAAGCTGGCAGCGATCCTCGCCGAGTTCCAGGCCTCCACCGAGGCGCTGCCGGACGGCGCCGTGGTGCTCGGGCCCAACGGCGAGATCGTCTGGTTCAACACGGCGGCGCAGGCGCTGCTGGGCCTGCGGGTGCAGCAGGACATCGGCCTGCGAATTGCCAATCTGGTCCGCAAGCCGGCGTTCACCGAGTATTTCTCCCGCGACGATTACAGCGGCGAGGTCGAATGCGATTCGCCGATCAACAGCGAAACCATGCTGTCGTTCCGGATCATTCCGTACGGCAACGGCCAGCGGTTGATGATCGTCCGTGATGTCTCCGATCTGCGTCGGCTGGAAACCGCGCGCCGCGACTTCGTGGCCAACGCCTCGCATGAACTGCGGACGCCGCTGACGGTACTGCGCGGCTATCTCGACGTCATGGAACCGGAGACCCGCAAGGGCGGCACGCTGCATGACTGGGCGTCGCCGATGTCGGAAATGCGCGCCCAGGCCGCGCGCATGGAAGCGCTGATCAACGACCTGCTGAAACTGGCGCGGCTGGAAGCCAACATCATCAACACCCGCCAGGACCTGCTCGACGTGCCGAAGATGCTGGCGCGGACCCAGGAGCAGGCGCGCACGATGTCGAGAGGGCAGCACCGCATCGAGTTCGAGATCGAGCCGGACCTGCGGCTTTACGGGCGCGACAGCGAGACCCAGAGCGTATTCACCAATCTGGTCAGCAATGCTGTCCAGTACACGCCGCCGGGCGGCATCATCAGCGTGCGCTGGTGGGGCGATGACAGCGGTGCCCACTTCAGCGTCGCCGACACCGGCATCGGCATTGCCGAGAAGGATCTGCCCCGGCTGACCGAGCGCTTCTACCGGGTCGACACTGGCCGCTCGCGCGCCACTGGCGGCACCGGCCTGGGCCTGTCGATCGTCAAGCACGCGCTGGAACATCTCGACGGCAAATTGTCGATAGAAAGTGAGGTTGGTGTCGGCACGACATTCACCTGCAGCTTCCCGGTCCACCGGGTCCACCACGGCAACCAGCGCAACGACCTGCGCGCGCCGATGGGCTGACCGCCGACAGGGCGGTCAAAAACTTCAAGGTATTCAATAGCGGTGAAGGCGGCTTCCAGGAGTCTGGGGGGCGTGCCGATCGGCTGTCATCAAAAGTCGGTGCTGTCATCAATCCGACATATTTCTGTCATATCGTGCGGCCACTTCCGGTGAATGTGATGGTTTGGTGAAAGCCGACGACCCCACAGCTCTGCGGAAGCGGGCCCATTTCCGACAGGACACGACGCTGAACATCTCGACCCGACAGGCTGTCATCGCGCTGTCACTCTGCTTTTCCGCTGGCTTTTCGATGGACGCGGCTGCTGACTTTTTGCGCTACGGCACCGCCTACAAATCCGATGACGGCCAGTTCTCCTACCAGATCAATGCCCGCCTGCAGTACGACGCGGTGCGCTTCGACGATGGCCGGCTGAACAACCGGACCAGCTTCGAGTCGCAGGACGGCAGCTACTTCCGGCGCGGTTACGTCACCTTCAACAGCAAGTGGGGCCAGTGGAGCGCCCGTTTCGAGAACGATTTCGCCATCGGCATCGAGCTGAAGGCGGTTCGCGAGTTCTGGATCAGCCATCCGCTGGCCGGCGGCGACATCCTGATCGGGCAGCACAAGCCGTTCCGCGGCCTTGAGGAACTGGCGAGTTCCAACGAGCTGTCGCTGATGGAGCGTCCGTCGTTTGCGACTGCTGCGCTGGGTGCCAATGCCGCCCGCCAGTTCCAGCCGGGCGTGTTCTGGCGACGGCCGCTGTCGAAGACGCTGCTGCTGCAGCTGTCGGTCTACAACGCCGACCACGGTTTGGGCCAGCCGGTCGGACCGGGCGTCGGCACGGCCAATCGCCTGAGCTGGATTCCGGTCAACAGTCCTGAGCAGCTGGTCTACTTCGGCGGTTCGATTGGCTACGACCATTTTTCCAAGGACGCCGCGCCCGGCGTGCGCGCGGTGAACTACGCCGGCCGCAGCAGCGCTGGCGGCAACGTCGTCGGCCCGTCGCAGCGGATCGTCGAGGTCGGCGGCGATGCCGGCCAGTTCTTCACCGGGCTCGAAGCGGCTGTCGGCGTTGGCGCCCTTCATCTGCAGAGCGAAGTGGTGCTGACCTCCAACGAAGACGCGCGCGGCCCGGGTCGCGATGACCAGGTGCTGTCGTACTACGGGCAGGCCAGCTACTTCCTGACCGGCGAGCGCAAGGAATACCAGTCCAGCAAGGCGCGCTTCGGTACGCCACACGCGTTTCGCCGCGGCTGGGGCGCGGTCGAGCTGACCGCCCGCTACGACTCGATCGAGAACCTCGATCGCCGCGCGGGCGCGGGCAGCGGCACTTGCCGCGCCAACGCTGCCGTCGCGGTGGTCGGGGCCGAATGCGAGACGCATTCCTATACGGTGGGCGCCAACTACTACGTGAACCCGCTGATTCGCGTGATGTTCAACCTGGTCAACGGCTTTGACGAAGTAGCCGACGATCACACGCAGTCCTACAACCTGCGGATGCAGATCGCGCTCTGATCGCAGCCGGATTCGCTGGATGGGGTGCGACGTCCTGCAACAGACGGCGGGCACCATCCGGCGCATCGACCGGTCACCGATGCAGGCGGTCCGCGCGTCGGGTCAGCTGATAGCCCGGTACACTGACGCGTCATTTTCCATTCCGGTTTTCCAGTCGAGGTCTGCACGCGCACATGAGCACGCTTTCCTACCGGTCGCACATCTCCCGCCAGTACAACTCGGAGCTCGAGGATGTGCGCCAGCGCGTGCTGGCGATGGGCGGGCTGGTCGAGCAGCAGATCATCGAGGCCACCCGCGCCCTGGTGGAATCGGACGCCGAACTGGCCGAGCAGGTGTCGCGCAACGACCTGCGCGTGAACCAGCTGGAAGTGCAGATCGACGAGGAATGCAGCGGCATCCTTGCCCGTCGTCAGCCGACTGCTGGCGACCTGCGGCTGGTCTACGCGGTGGTCAAGACCATCACCGATCTCGAACGGATCGGCGATGAAGCGGAAAAGATCGCCCGCATGGCCGCCGACCTGGCCAGCCAGGAACGCACCGGCGCCCCGCTGGTCGAGGTCGGCCACCTGTCGCGGCACGTTTCGCAGATGGTGCATGACGCGCTTGATGCCTTTGCGCGCATGGACGTGGACGCTGCGCTGGCCGTCGCCCGCGAGGATCTCGCGGTCGATCGCGAATACGAGGCGCTGATGCGCCAGTGCATCACCTTCATGATGGAAGACCCGCGCACGATCCGCCGCGTGCTCGACGTGATCTGGTCGGTGCGGGCGCTGGAGCGCATCGGCGATCACGCCCGCAACATCTCCGAGTACGTCATCTACTTCGTCAAAGGCAAGGACGTGCGCCATCTGGGCCTCGAGGCGATGGAGCGCGAGGCGCGCAGCTAGCGTCAGCGTGGCGGGCAGCGCGCCCACGCGCTGCCGTCGCTGTCGCCGGCGGCTGCAGTGCTGGCAAGACGTGGTTGCCGGTCTCGATCCGGGACGACAGGTCGAATCCGAACCATTGCGGTGACGTGCCCCGGCATTGATCGGGGCGCACGGCTCATTGCTCGCGCGTCATGCGCGACATCGGTCGCCGGACGATGCGATGGGCGCGCAGGACCGCCTTTCCAGCTATCGTTGTATTGCTGACTACATATCGCTACGGTGAACGCTTTCCGTTCACGAGAATGCGCATGAAAGTCCTGATCCGGCGCTGCTTGCTGGCGCTGCTGGTGGCGGTGACATCCAACCCGGCCCGGGCTGAGCCGCCGTCGCTGACCATCGCTGCGGCCTCCGATCTTGCGGCCTGCATCGATGACCTGAATGCCGAATTCCGGCGTCAGTATCCGGAGGTCGAACTGAAGACGACGACCGGCGCGTCCGGCAATTTCTTTGCGCAGATCAAGGCCGGCGCTCCGTTCGATGTCTTCCTGTCGGCGGACCTCCGCTATCCGCGCGAACTGGTCAAGGCGGGCCTCGCCGAGGAATCCTCGCTGCTGCTGTATGCGACCGGCCACCTGGCCCTGTGGACCACCCGCGACGGCGTCGACATCTCCGGCGGCCTTGCGGCCTTGCGCCAATCGGTTCCGGGACGGATCGCGATCGCCAATCCCGATGTCGCCCCGTATGGCCACGCCGCCAGGGCGGCCCTGCAATCGGCCGGCGTCTGGGACACGGTGAAGGACCGCCTGGTGCTCGGCGAGAACATCGCCCAGACCGCGCAGTTCGTGCAGACCGGCAATGTCGATGCAGGCCTGGTGTCGTTGTCGCTGCTGAAGGCGCCGAAGATGGCGGGCGTCGGCCGCTACGTGGAGATTCCCGAGGGGCTGCATCCGCGGCTCGAGCAGGGTGGGGTGATCACCCGCCACGGCAGCACCCATCCGATGGCCGCCGCCTATCTGCGCTTCCTGGCGTCGCCAGGCGCGCGCGCCGTATTCGACCGCTACGGATTCCTGCTGCCGGCGAATCCCTGACGCCGGCTGCTCGCCTCTAGCGGCGCGGCGATACGTACATGCAGATGTCGGCTTCCATCACGCATTGCTGGCGGCGGTCGAAGACCTGCACCGGCAGCACCACGTCGCCCTTGAAATCGGCCGGCAGCAGCGGCTGCCATTCGAGCACCGCGTGCAGGTCGGTATCGGCCTTGCGCAGATAGCGCACGGTCATGCCCTTGGGGATCCAGCGCAGCGAGGCGGGCAGCGTGGCTTCGATCAGCAGCCCGGCCACCAGTTCGCAGAGATTGCACATGGCGATCGCGTGGACCGTGCCGATGTGGTTCTGCACGGCGCGCCGCTTCTCGAGCCGCGCTTCGCAGCGGCCCACCCGCAGTTCGGTGACCAGCGGCCGGATGCTGCCGAAGTACGGCGCGGTCCTGCTGACGCCGCGGCTGAACAGTTCCCGGCCGAACGGCAAGCGCGACAGCGTCGCGAACAGGACCAGCGGAGACGGCCGTTTCATCGGCAAATTTGCCGCGCGGCCGGAGCGTCAGTCGACGTACAGCGAGCTGACCGATTCCTCGGCGCTGACCCGGCGGATGGTTTCCGCGAGCAGGCCGGCAATCGACAGCTGGCGAATCTTCGAGCAGGCCGTGGCTTCCTTCGACAGCGCGATGGGATCGGTCACCACCATCGCGGCGAGCTGCGAATTCTGGATGGTGGAGATCGCCGGTCCCGACAGCACCG
>CAYPJK010000157.1:0-6916 GCA_964411025.1 uncultured Nevskia sp. | reverse complement strand
CACGGTGGCCTTGATGGTCTTCTTCGGGATGCCGAGCGCCTTCTGGGCGTCGACGAACACCGAATTCCACAGCCGCGCTTCCAGATGCGACTGCATCTTCGGCAGGTAGAAGTACGGGCCGGAGCCGCGCTTCAGCAGGTTGGCCGCGTTGTGGAAGAAGTACAGGCCGAAATCGACGATGCCGCCGGGCGCCGGCTCGCCGTCAACCAGGAAGTGCTTTTCATCGAGATGCCAGCCGCGCGGCCGCACGATCAGCACGGCCACTTCCTTGTTCAGCTTGTATTCCTTGCCTTCCGGCGAGGTGTAGCTGATGGTGCGGTTGACCGCATCGCGGAGGTTGATCTGGCCGTCGAGCATCAGATCCCAGGTCGGCGACGCGGAATCCTCGAAGTCGGCCATGAAGCACTTGGCGCCGGCGTTCAGGGCATTGATGACCATCTTGCGGTCGACCGGCCCGGTGATCTCGACGCGGCGGTCCTGCAGGTCGGCCGGAATGCCGGCGATCTGCCAGTCGCTGCTGCGGATGTCCTTGGTTTCCGGCAGGAATTTCGGCAGCTTGCCGGCATCGATCAGCTGCTGGCGCTCCTTGCGCAGTTCCAGCAGTTCGTTGCGGCGCTTGCGGTGCTTGCGAACCAGCTTGGCAACGAACTCGACCGCCGCCGGCGTCAGGATCTTCTTGTACGCGGGGCGAATTTCGCCGGTGATTTCAACGCCTTCCACTGCGCTCATCCGAGACTCCGTTGCGACTGGTGTGCCTGTTCTGGGGGTCCCCGCCGCCGCGGGCGGCCGCAAGGGTCGCGCATGATAGCGAAAGGGGATTTTCGCCGCAATGCAACATAAACGGGGCAGATTGTCCTACCGCCGTGACAGGAGTAGGCGGCACGCGCACGCGCAATTGCCCTGAACATTCACGCGATGACAAGGTGCCCCGCCAATAGTCGCCCTGCTGACGGCCGACTTGACGGCCCTTCGCCCAGCCCGATCGTGAATCGACTCGGCTCACATGGCCGCCACCGCCGCAGGCCGTCGAATCGCAAGTTCGCCTGGCCGGCAACTCCGCACGGACTGTACCCGGCGACGAAACTGAAGATTGCGGCGATGTTCCAGCCCTTCGTCGGGTTTCCTTCACTTTTATGACGGATTCATGACAGCCGAAGACGCCGCTACCGGCGATCGCAAGCGCCTGTCTGACAGGATGCGTTTTCGAGTGATTCAAAATTTTTACAATAATTTCATTATCTTGAAAGCTGCCCGAACGCATCTTGAGATGCAGGCGCAGGTCCGAAAGACCGCCTGAAGGGCCACCGAAGCCGCGGCATTTCTGGCCGCGCGATTTCACGATTCCGTCATCTTCCGCCGGTACCTTGCCGCCATTCCAAAGGCGCACTTCGCCTTGGGCGTCGCTCAACCACCGGGGAAATCCACTCATGACGCGTGCTCGTCTTGCCACGTCACTCCTTGCTTTTGCCGTTGTCAGTCAGGTCGACGCCGCGCAGGTCGCGCCCGGCGAAGTGTCGATCGCCGTCGTCCGCAAGTCCGAATCCGTCGCCGGCCTGTCGGTGGTGATCGACGGCAAGCCGGTCGGCATCACCGATGCCAGCGGCAAGCTCAGCTTTTCAGCGGGCAGCGGCCTGCACCGGATGGTGCTCAACCGGGACGGCAAGCCGCTGGCCTTCACCGAATTCCGTCTGGGCGAGGCCGACGCCGCCGAGATCGCGGTGACGCTGGCGGCCGACAGCGGCGATCCGAAGATCGAGCGCGATGTCTTCGACACCCGTGCCGTCGCGCCGGCCGATGTTCGCGGCACCGTGACCGACGGCAGCGGCAAGCCGCTGTCCGGCGTCGCCGTCTCGGCCGCCGGCACCGGTGCCAGCACCACGACCGATGCCAGCGGCACCTTCAATCTGCGGCTCCCGCGCGGCGAATACACGGTGAAGATCGCCGCTGCCGGCGCCGCTGCCCAGGACATCGCCGGCGTTCGCGCCTCGCCATTGCTCGGCGGGCCGCTGCTGGTCAGTGTGGCTTCGGCCCCCGCCTCGGCTGCCGATACCACGACCACCGCCGGCACCAAGGCCGGCAGCGGCGCGGCAGCGCTCGGCACGGTGACCGTGAAGGGCGTGGTCAAGCGCCAGTCGACGGTGACCAAGGAGCGGGTCGCGACCTCGGTGATCGATTCGGTGTCGGCCGAGGAAATCGCCGCTGCCGGCGACTCCAATGCCGGAGAAGCGATTCGCCGCGTGACGGGCGTCAGCGTGCAGAACAACGTGGTGGTCGTCCGCGGCCTTGGCGACCGCTATTCGACGACCTTGGTCAACGGCGCCGAAATCCCGAGCTTCAACCCGAGCCGCCGCGTGGTGTCGGTCGACGCGTTCCCGAGCGAATTCCTCGGCGGCCTGACCGTGCAGAAGACCTACTCGGCCGATCTCCCAGGCGAGTTCTCCGGCGGTGTGGCGCTGATCGAAACCCGGCCGACGCCGGACTACGAGACCGGCAGCATCAAGCTGAACGTCGGCGGCAACACCCAGACCACGCTGTCGCCGGTGCTGACCTACCAGGGCTCGGACTTCGACTACCTCGGCTTCGATGGCGGCCAGCGCGACCTGCCGCGCGCCTACCGCGACGTCACCAACAACGGCGCCAACACGCTCGGCGGCGCCAGCCTCGACGACCGTCGCCGGCTGCTGCAGTCGCTGCCCAACCTGTTCGATCTGCAGCGCATCGACGACGCGCCGGCCGATTTCGGCGGCTCGCTGAGCTACGGCAACGTCTACAAGCTGGCCGGCACGCAGAAGTTCGGCTTCCAGCTCACCGGCCTGTACGACACCAACTTCCGCTTCCGCCGCGAGCAGCGTGGCGTGTTCACCGCCGGTGGCGGCGGCGGCCAGGATGTTTCGCGACAGGACTCGGAGAACCTTCAGCGTTCCGAACAGACCTTCGAGACCGGCGGCACGCTGGGCCTCGGTTACGAATACTCCAAGCAGCACAAGGTCGATTTCGTCAGCCTGCTGAGCCGCCAGACGCAGAAAGGCGCGTTCTTCGCCCGCGCCGTGGCCAGCGACGCCGGCTTCACGACCGACCAGGAACGCGTGACGCTGGATTACGTCGAAGGCCAGCTGATCACCAATCAGCTGACCGGCAAACACCAGTTCGTTGACGCCGGCGGCCTGAAGGTGAAATGGCAGGCCGGTTACTCGATCGCCGACCGCGACGTGCTGGACCGCCGCACCTACGGCCGCTTCCGCGCCGCCGGCACCGACGATCCGTTCCTGATCGGCTTCGGCCAGTCCGGCGAAGCCTCCGAACCGCGCCGCACCTGGGAATTCCTGACCGACAAGACGCTGGATCTGGGCGTCGATCTGAGCCTGCCGTTCGAGCTGTCCGACGCACTGCGCGGCGATCTCAAGTGGGGCGCGCGCGGCACCCGTCGCGATCGCGATTTCGAATCGGTGCGCTTCGCCTACTCGTCGCAGGCCGCGCAGCGCAGCGCGCTGTTCCGCAACGTGCAGTACGTGCCGAACCCGGAGAACGTGCTGACGCCGACCTTCTTCGGCCCCGGCGGCTTCGACCTGACCGACCTCAACGTGTCGATTCGCGGCGGCGGCAACGCCAACGTCTACACCGGTGCGCAGGACGTCAACGCCTTCTACCTGCTGACCGACCTGTTCGTCGGCGATCTGTTCGAGATCCAGGCCGGCGCCCGCATCGAGAACTCGACGATCAACGTCGAGACCGGCGAGCCGGCCGGCGGCGCCACGGTGAAATCGCAGCTGGTCGACAGCGACGTGCTGCCGAGCCTGAACGCCACCTGGTTCATCAGCCGCCAGACGCAGGTGCGCCTCGGCGTGTCGCAGTCGCTGAACCGCCCGCAGTTCCGCGAACTGGCAGAGGTGGATTTCCTTGACCCGGAAACGCGCTTCCTGACGGTCGGCAACTCGCAGCTGGTGTCGGCCAAGCTGACCAACTACGACCTGCGCTTCGAGCAGTACTGGAGCAACACCAAGGCGGCGTCGATCGGCGTGTTCTACAAGGACATCCAGAACCCGATCGAATTCAACATCGACGCCTCGTCGGGCAACCAGGTGGTGCGCTCGTTCCAGAACGCCAATGGCGCCAAGGACTACGGCATCGAGCTTGATGCCCGATACGACCTCGGCATCCTGAAGTCGATCGCCCCGGTGCTGCAGTTCGCCTACATCGCCGGCAACTTCTCGCGCATCGAATCGGAAGTGACCCTGCCCAACGGCGACACCCGCCAGCTGCAGGGCCAGTCGAACTACCTGGCCAACGCCACGCTCGGCTACACCAATCCGGCCAGCCGTACCGACGCCACGCTGCTGTTCAACATCTTCGGCGACCGCCTGGCCGAAGTCGGCATCAACGACCTGCCGAACTCCACCGAAAAGTCCTACCCGGTGCTGGATTTCAACCTCCGGCAGGGCATCGGCCAGCACTGGCAGGTCGGCGTCAAGGCGCGAAACCTGTTGAACCCGCGCATCGACATCGAGCAGGGCCAGTTCAACGGCCAGGCCGCGTTGCAGCGCAGCTACAAGCTCGGCCGCTCCGGCCAGATCAGCGTGCAGTACCAGTTCTGACCCCACGGAGTGCCGGCGACGAACTCCCCCTCTTGATCACGACGCAGGGCCGCATGCCGGTGCGGACCTGTCGCAGCAATCGCAACACGAACCCTCTGGAGACATCGAGATGCAGCTCAAGAAAACCGCAGTCATCGCGGCGGCCCTGATCGGTAGCGGCCTGCTGGCCGCCTGTGACGGCACCGACCTGAACCCGAACACCACCGTCATCAACATCGGCACCACGGGCGGCACCACCGGTGGAACGACCGGCGGCACCACGGGTGGCACCACCGGTGGCACGACCGGCGGCAGCACCGATCCGAACACCCCGCCGGCCGGCGCGCTGCGCGGCTCGATCGGCACCGGCGCCGGCACCACCTCGGTCGGCACCGGCCTGATGGACCCGTTCTCGATCGCCACCTACTTCGGTCTGTCCGGCTTCAACAACGGCACGTCAGTGGTCGGCCGCATCGACACCACCGGCTACCCGATCTTCGGCACCACCGGCCTCGCCGCCGGCTTCACCGCACCGTCGGTGTGGCCGCCGGTGACGGCGACCGACGCCACCTCGCTGCCGGTGCCGTCGTCGATCGTCAGCACCAACTACATCGGTGCCTTCGATCCGGCCGTGACCCGTGCCAACGCCTGGACCAACGGCTGGACCGTCCGCGTCAACGGCAACGACGACGTCTGGCGCTTCTTCGGCGGCACTGCCGGCACCGCGCTGTCGGGTGCCTCGGTTCCGCAGGCCAACGGCACCTGCCCGACGGGCACCACGCTGGTCGGTGACTTCGTCGCCCTGTTCGGCCCGCTGTCGCGTGACGAGACCGGCCTGTTCACCGGCACCGCCGCCACCGGCAACTACGACGTCTGCCGCCTGCCTGCCCGCTTCGGCGCCGCCGGGACCCTGGCGCTGACCAACGACAACGTCTACGAGATCGAGGCCGACAGCTTCCCGGGTGCGGTGATCGGCAATGGCGACCTCGGCCGTACCGTAGCCGGCTACGCCGAAACGCCGTCGGTGCTGTCGATCGAGCCGGGCACGCTGATCTACGCCTCCGGTCGCTCGGCGCTGGTGATCGGCCGCGGTGCGCAGATCATCGCCAACGGCACCGCCGCCGCGCCGATCGTGATGACCTCGCGCGCCCAGGTGGCCAACCGCTTCGACGGCAACACCGCCACCTCGACCGATGCCGCGGCCGGCGGCTGGGCCGGTCTGGCACTGCTGGGCCGCGCGCCGGACAGCCAGTGCGCCGGCACCCCGCCGACCAGCTTCGATACCTGCGACGTGCTGATCGAAGGCAATGTCGGCCGTTACGGCGGCAACTCGCCGAACGACAGCTCGGGCAGCCTGCGTTACGTGATCGTCCGCTCGACCGGCTCGATCATCGCCGAAGGCAACGAACTGCAGGGCATCACCGCCGGCGGCGTCGGCCGTGGCACGACGATCGACTACGTGCAGGTGCACCGCTCGAACGATGACGGCATCGAGTTCTTCGGCGGCAACGCGTTCGCGACGCACATGGTGTTCACCGGCGCCCAGGACGACTCGATCGACCTCGACAACGGCTTCACCGGAGGCGTGCTGTTCGCGCTAGTGATCCAGGAGAACGATCTGCCGAACTCGGGCTTCGAGATGGACGGCCGCTTCGCCCGCACGCCGATCACCTTCCCGCTGTTTGCCAACATCACCGTGCTCGGCCCGTCGGCCCGTCCGCTGCCGGCTGCAGGCGACCGCCTCGGCATGCTGGCCCGCGAAGGCATGCGCTTCTCGATCAACAACACGATCATCACCGGCGACTTCCCGTTCGGCTGCATCGACATCGATGACAACGACGGCAACGCCGCGGTCGAGAACACCTTCAACCGTGCCAACGAAGCGGACGGCTCGTCGACCACCGGCGGCCCGCACCTCGTGTTCCGCAACGTGATCGCCGACTGCACGGCGGTGAACTTCCGCGAGAACGACGAAGTGCCGCCGGCGCCGTAAGCGCCTGCGTACCCGCAACGTCCCGCTGGATCAGGAAACGGGGGCCGCGCAAGCGGTCCCCGTTTTTCGTTGCGCGTCACCCAGCCGCAGCCGCCGCTGTCCCCCGCATGCCGCCTGTCCCGCCCCGCTCCAGCCCGCTGCACGGGCTCTGGCGCGGCAAGCACGATGCGCCACGGTGCCGGGCAAGGCGCGCGGCCTCTGGGCCGATGGGGCGAGATGTGAAGCAGCGTGCGGGCAACGGCGGTGCCGGTGGCGACGCGCCCAAGGCGCACAAGGCCCGCTGGATCGCGTTTCAGGCAGCCTGCCCAGGAACGGCACGGGCGCTCGCCAGGCGCCAGCGCCGCTTGCGTCG
>CAYPJK010000156.1:0-6919 GCA_964411025.1 uncultured Nevskia sp. | reverse complement strand
GGCAGCACGCCGAGCAGCGGCACTTCGGGCAAGGACACCGACGAGGAGCGGTCATCGACCAGCAGGATGCGGTCGCAGGCCAGCGCCATCTCGTAACCGCCGCCGGCGCAGGCACCGTTGACTGCGGCGAGAAACTTCAGGCCGTCATGGCGGCTGGAGTCCTCGATACCGTTGCGCGTTTCGTTGGTGAACTTGCAGAAGTTCACCTTCCAGGCGTGGCTCGACAGGCCGAGCATGAAGATGTTGGCGCCACTGCAGAAGATGCGGTCCCGGCCCGAGGTGATCACCACCGTCCGCACCGCCGGATGCTCGAAGCGGATGCGGTTCAGCGCGTCGTGCAGTTCGATGTCGACGCCGAGATCGTAGGAATTGAGCTTCAGCTTGTAGCCCGGACGGATGCCGCCCTCCTCGGCAACCATCATCACCAGCCGTGCGGTGCTGCCGTCGACCAGCAGCTGCCAGTGGCGGTAGCGCGCCGGCTCGGTCTGGTAGTCGACCTGCAGGTCCGGGCTGGGCGTGAGCGAGGCAGGCAGGGACATCGGGGCACCTTCGGCAGTGGGCAGCGCGGCTGATGCACTATTTTGCATGCATTATTGTGCATGTCAACGCGAGTGACGCCGCCGCGCACGCGGGCCGGCGGCTCAGCCTGCCGGCACCGCCAGCGCCGTCTTCAGCTCCGCCAGGCACTGCGCCAGCGGCTTGCCGCTGGTGTCGAAGCGCAGGTCGGCCTTGGCGTAGAACGGCGTGCGCTCGGCCAGGATCAGCTTCAGGTCGGCCATCGCCTCGCGGTTGCCGGACATCGGCCGCAGGTCGCCCTGCGCCACCACCCGATCCATGTGCTCCTCCGGCGCAGCGGTCAGCCAGACCGTGCGGCAGCGCGCCAGCAGCACGTTGAACGTGGCCGCTTCGGCGACGATGCCGCCGGGCGTCGCGATCACTGCCGCCGCGTGCTGGTCCAGCGTCTCGTCGAGCGCCCGGCGTTCGTAACGGCGGTAGGCCGCCGGCCCGTACAGCGTGTGGATTTGCTCGGGTTTGGCGCCGGCAAGGCGCTCGATCTCGCGGTTCAGCTCGACGAACGGCACACCAAGTTCAGCGGCCAGCAGCCGTCCGAGCGTCGACTTGCCGGCACCGCGCAGTCCGATCAGCGCGATCCGCCCCGCGCGCGCCGGTGCCGCCCCGGCCGCAGCGCCGAACAGCTCGGTCAGGCGCTCGCGCGCCAGCGCCAGCTCGGCCGGGCTGCGCGCATGCAGCAGATCGCGGATCAGCAGCCAGTCCGGGCTGTCGGTGGTCTCGTCACCGAGCAGTTCGGCGATCGGCGAATCGAGCGCGCGCGCGACCTGCGCCAGGATCAGCACCGAGGGATTGCCGTCGCCGGCCTCGAGATTGGCGAGATGCCGCTCGGAGACATCGGCCAGCCGCGCCAGCTGCTTGCGGGTGATGCCGCGCCGGGCGCGCAGGCCGCGTACCCGGCCACCGAGCGCGACCAGCAGCGGGTCACGGGCAGACGAGTCGGCAGCGGTCGGCAGGTGCGGTGTCATCCGGAAATGATGGGGTTCGGCAGGCTTGACGATGAAATGCATTATGTTGCATTTTCCGACGCGCTTCCATCGACACCACGAAGCGCAAGGGCCGCACCTCGATGGCGGCCGACTAGACCCGGCGCGGACCGTCATGACGCCGGGGACAACAGGGCGAAGGAGATCAACCGATGGACCCGACGATCGAACGTCCGCCGCTGGCGTTCAACTTTGCCGAGCACCTGCTGGCGCTGAACGCGCAGCGCGGTGACAAGCCGGCGTACATCGACGAGACGCGCCAGCTCCGCTACGCCGATCTGCAGCGGCAGGTGCGCCGGCTGGCCGCCGCCCTGCCCGCGCTCGGCCTGCGCCGCGAGGAACGGGTGCTGCTGCTGATGCCGGACAGCGTCGACTGGCCGGTCGCCTTCCTCGGCGGCCTGCTGGCCGGCGTGGTGCCGGTGGCGGTCAACACGCTGCTGCCGGCGCGCGACTACGCGTGGATGCTCACCCACAGCGGCGCCCGTGCCGTGATCACCGCCACACCGCTGCTGGGCACTGTGCAGGCCGCGCTGGCCGAGCAGGCCGGATCGCCGCTGCTGATCGTCGCGGCCGAGCCGGACGCGCCGCTGCCGGCCGGGGCGATCCGCTTCTCCAGCCTCGCCGAAGCGGGCCCGGACCCGGTCGCTGCCTCTGCCGCGACCCATCGCGACGACATCGCCTTCTGGCTGTATTCGTCCGGCTCCACCGGCACCCCGAAAGGCACGGTGCACACCCACGGCAACCTGTTCATGACGGCCGCGACCTACGGCCGCCACGTCCTCAAGCTGGTCGAAGACGATGTCACTTTCTCGGCCGCCAAGCTGTTCTTCGCCTACGGGCTCGGCAATTCTCTGAGCTTCCCGCTCAGCGTCGGCGCCACCGTGGTGCTGCTGGGCGGCCGGCCGACGCCGGACGCCGTGTTCAGCGTGCTGCTGCGGCACCGGCCCACGGTGTTCTTCGGCGTGCCGACGCTGTACGCCGGCCTGCTGGCCTCACCGGCGCTGCCGCCGGCAGGCAGCCTGCGCCTCCGCCGCTGCACCTCGGCCGGCGAGGCGCTGCCGAAGGACATCGGCGAGCGCTTTGCCGCGCACTTCGGCGCACCGATCCTCGACGGCATCGGTTCCACCGAAATGCTGCACATCTACCTGTCGAACCGTGACGAGGCCTTGCGCTACGGCACCACCGGCAAGCCGGTGCCGGGCTACGAACTGCGCTTGATCAACGAGCACGGCCTGCCGGCCGCCGATGGCGAGATCGGCGAACTGCACGTGCGCGGCGACAGCGCGGCACTGATGTACTGGACCAACCGCGACAAGTCGCGCGGCACTTTCCTGGGCGACTGGCTGAAGAGCGGCGACAAGTACGTCCGCGATGCGCAAGGCTGGTACACCTACGCCGGTCGCGCCGACGACATGCTCAAGGTCAGCGGCCAGTACGTGTCGCCGTTCGAGATCGAAAGCGGCCTGATGGCGCACGACGCCGTGCTGGAAGCGGCGGTCATCGGCACCGAGGATGCCGATGGCCTGACCCGCTGCAAGGCCTTCGTGGTGCTCAAGCCCGGCGTCGATCCCGGCACCGGGCTGCACGAAGTCCTGCGCCAGTTCCTCAAGACCCGCCTGGCGCCGCACAAGGTGCCGCGCGAGATCACGCTGCTCGACGAACTGCCGAAGACGCCGACCGGCAAGATCCAGCGCTTCCGCCTGCGTGAACGCGAACGCGCGGCGGCTGGCGCATGAGCCCGGCGCGGTTCGCTGCGATCCGCCATCGCGGCCGCGAGCTGTCGATCGAATACGTCTGGATCGAGGCTGAGGCCAGCGACGCCCCGCTGCTCGTGTTCCTGCACGAAGGCCTCGGCTCGGTGGCGATGTGGCGCGATTTTCCGGCCCAGCTCTGCGCCGCCAGCGGCTGTCGGGGCCTGGTCTATTCGCGGCCCGGCTATGGCCGTTCGACGCCGCGCCGCGCCGACGAACGCTGGCCGCCGGACTTTCTCGAACGGCAGGCCCGCGAGGTGCTGCCGGCCTTCCTCGACGTCGTCGGCGTCGACCCCCGCGCCCGGCCGGTGATCCTGTTCGGCCACAGCGATGGCGGCTCGATCGCGCTGGTCGCCGCCGGTGAACCGGCGGCCGCCTGGGCCGGCGTGATCGTGATCGCCCCGCACCTGTTCGCCGAAGACGTGAGCCTGACCAGCATCCGGGCGATCCGCGACCACTACCGGAGCGGCGATCTGCGCAGCCGCCTCGCCCGCTTCCACGACGACCCCGACTCTGCGTTCTACGGCTGGAACGATGTCTGGCTCGATGCCGATTTCGCCACCTTCAGCCTCGAAGCGGCGGTCAGCCGCATCCGCTGCCCGGTGCTGGCGATCCAGGGCGAACACGACGAATACGGCACGATGGCGCAGATCGACGCGATCGCCGCCTGCGTCGCCGACTGCCGCCTGCTCAAGCTCGCTGACTGCGGCCATTCACCGCAACGCGACCAGCCGGAGGCCGTGATCGCCGCCGTGGTCCGCTGGCTGGCCGCGCGCCCCTGCTGAAGCGGCGTGCAGACAGCGTCACGCTGGCGCTGCGCTCGCCGCGCCGGTCAGTCTTCGATCAGGTCGTAATCGCCCTTCTCGGCGCCGCATTCCGGGCACATCCAGTCGTCCGGAATGTCCTCGTAGCGGGTGCCCGGCGCGAGGCCGGAGTCGGGATCGCCGAGCGCCTCGTCGTAGACGTGGCTGCAGTAGCGGCAACGGTAGCGGCGGCTGGCGGTGCTCATGCTCTCAGGCACCCGGCTGCGCGGCGGCCGGTGCCGGCGCGAGGTGGATGGTTGGCTGGATCGCGAAGCCGTACTGGATCGCCAGATCGCGCTTGCGCAGCAGCGGCTCCAGCAGCTGCCAGACACGCAGGTTGTTGTAGAACGGTGTCGACGGATACAGGTGATGGATCAGGTGGTAGTTCTGGTACTGCAGCGCCGGCGTCAGCAGCCGTTCGTAGCCGATGCGGATCGCCGTGGCGCGGGTCAGGTTCTGGTCCTGCACGGTGTCGTGCGGCACGTGCGGCAGCCAGAAGAAGCTGAAGCCCAGGGTCAGGAAGATCATTCGCGACGGTACGAACCAGAGCATCACCAGATGCCAGAAGTAGCCGTGGGCGATCAGTGCCGCGAACACCACGGCGGTGCCGGCGGTCAGCCACAGCGAGCGGCGCAGGTAGGGCTTCGACACCTTGTCGCTGTAGCGGATCGCATGGATCAGGTACAGCAGGTCGATCGCCACCCAGCGCAAAGGCAGGCTCCAGGCCGGGCCGTGCAGCACGTTGTCCGGGTCCTTCGAGCCGCCGGTGTAGCGGTGATGCAGGATGTGGCCCCAGCGGAACAGCCGCAGGTCGACATACGGCGCGCCCAGCCAGACCGTGGTCTGGCCGATGAAGTCGTTGAGCCGGGTATTCGTCGAGATCGCCCGGTGAATGGAGTCGTGGACGATCGAGAATGCGAAGTAGCCAATGACGCTGTTGATCACCATGCCGATCCACAGCGGCACGAGGCCGATGCCGGCCAGCACATAGCTCGACAGGTAGACGCCGAGCACGACCACCCACAGCGCGACCGTCGGCCAGGCGATCGCTGGCGCGCGGGTCAGCGTGTTGAACAGGGCCTTGTGCCCGGCATCGAGGCCGGACAGGTTCAGCGGCGCATTGCTCATCGGAAACGTCCTTCGAAAGGTTGAAACGGGAAGGTCAGCCGCGCGGGCCGGGGCGGCGGCGGCGCGGCGTGATCAGCGCGTCGACCGGCTTGAAGCGCTGCTGCTGGCTGATCGCGGCCCTGGACGGCAGGCGCATCGGCTGCGCCGCCGCCTCGCTGCCGATGATCCGCGCCACCAGCGGCTCGATCAGGTCGTCAAGCGCGCAGCCGTGCACCAGCTGGCCGCCGACGTGCAGGCTCATCAGGCCGTGCAGTGACAGCCAGAACAGATGGGTCAGCGCCCGCGCCTCGCCGTGCAGCAGGCCGTCGTCGATCCCCGCCTGCACCACGTCGACCGCGTGGTCGAACAGGCCGCGCCGGGCCGCCAGCAGCGCTGGATACTGATCCGGCGACGGCTGGTGGGTCGAGAAGATCAGCTGGTACTCGGCCGGGTGCCGCTGCACGAAATCGACATAGGCTTCGGCCACTGAGCGGATGCGCACCGGCAGCGGTGCCGTCACCGCTTCGCGCGACCGCACATGGGCTTCGAACTGCTGCGTGCACAGTACGCGCAGCGCCACCAGCAGCGCTTCCTTGGAATCGAAATAGCGGTACGGCAGCGTGTGGCTGATGCCGGCGGCGTCCGCCAGGCGACGGAACGAGATCGCTTCCAGCCCTTCGGCGCGATAAATGTCGAGCGCCAGCGCCAGCAGTTTCTGACGCATCGCGGTGACGATTTCGGGACTGAGCTGGGCGCGGGCCATGAATTGATTTGACACTGTAAAATTTACACTGTCAAATTTTACCGGCCGCCTGTCCGGCGCCCGCCACAACCAAAGGCGGGCCTCAAGCCAGGCGCCGCAGTGTCTGATGTCATCGCAGCCATAACCAGAACATACGAGGAGATCCGCATGACCCGCCCGACCCTGCCGCTGCGTCACGATCCTGCCGCCGGACACCCGCTGATCGACGGGCCGGAGGGGCTGACGCCGCAGTGGCTGACGACCGTGCTGCGCGCCGCCGGGCAACTGCAGACGGCGACCGTCACCTCGGCGTCGACCACGCCGGTCGGCAACGGCATGCTGGGCACCAACCTGCGGATCAAGCTCTACTACGACCGGCCGGAAGCCGGCGCGCCGGCGAGCCTGGTCGCCAAACTGCAGGCCGCCGGCGAGACCAGCCGGGCGTCCGGCGCCGCGCTGGGCCTTTACGAGCGCGAGACGCGCTTCTACCAGGTGATCGCGCCGCGCATCGGCAGCGCCGTGCCGACCGCCTGGTTCGCCGATGTCAGCGCCGACGGCGCGACCTTCTGCCTGCTGTTCGAGGATCTCGCCCCTGCCCGCGGCGGCGACCAGCTGACCGGCTGCTCGGTCGCCGATGCCGAGGCGGCGATGGACGCCGCCGCCGCAATCCACGCGCCGGTCTGGGGCGAGGCCGGCACCATCGCCCAGCCGTGGATGAGCCGCGAACTGATGGTCGGCATGTACTGCGAAAAGCTGCCGCCCTGCGTGGCGATGATCAAGCAGCGTTTCGCAGCGCTGCTGGAGCCGGGGGTGCCGGCGATCCTCGATGCCTATGCGGCGGCGATCCGGCCGTGGTTCGCGATGCAGACCCCGCCGTTCACCATCGTTCATCACGACTACCGGCTCGACAACATCCTGTTCGACGCCCGTGGCGGCGCCACGCCGGTCGCCGCGCTCGAC
>CAYPJK010000155.1:0-6923 GCA_964411025.1 uncultured Nevskia sp. | reverse complement strand
CCGCTGCTGTCGCGCTCCGCAGCCAGCGTGAGCGCACCGTCACCGGTCCTGCTGCTGCCGGCCTCGGCCGATTTCATTCGCGAGGCCGCCCGCCGTCTGGTCTCGGCGCACGCGGACCGGCTGCCCGACCTTTCCGGCCTGACCGTGGTCATTGCCCATCCGGCGATGCAGCGGCCGTTGCGGGTGGCACTGGCCGAGGCAGCCGGCGGCGCCGTGCTGCTGCCGCGCATCCTCGGCGCCCGGCAGCTGGCCGCCGAGGCCTTGCCGGACACCGCTGCCACGCCATTGCCGGAGCTGGAATGCGTGCTGCGGCTGGCCGAGGCGCTGTCGCGCTTCCGCTCCATCTTTCCGGACCAGGACCCGCTGAGCGTCGCCGAGGCGCTGTACGCGATCTTCGACGAGCTGGTGCTGAACGCCGCCCGTCTGCCCGATGACGAAGCTGCGTTTGCCGAACGGCTGCGCGAAGCCTACGGCGCGCAGCTGGTCGAACCGCTCTCGCGGGAAGCGCAGATCGTCCATCGCCTGTGGCGCGCCTACATCGAGGATATCGGTGAACGCGCGCCGGCCTTCGCCTACCTTGCCGGGCTGACCGCCGCGCTCGACCGGCTCCCGGACGACGCGCCGCTGTACTGGCTCGGCGCCGACGCGCTGGCGCAGGCCGAAGCGGTGCGCCTGCGGCCACTGATCGCGACCGGCCGCCTGCAGTTCTGGACCCAGGGCCGCGGCGAGGGACGCGACGGCGCGGCGGCGCGCGCCCTGCTGGAGGCGCTCGGCCAGCCGCTGCCGGCGCCGGACAGCACCGCTGCGACACCGCCGCGCCAGCGATTGCTCGATCTCGCGTTCGCCGATGACGGCCGGCTGGCCCGCGACCGCGCCACCGAGGTGCCGCCAGCGGCCGCCGACGGCCTGCATCTCGTCGCCGCCGCCCATGCCGAACACGAAGCACGGATCGTCGATCTCGCGGTGCGCGAGGCGATCCTGAATGGCGCGCACCGGGTCGCGATCGTCAGCCCCGACCGTCGTCTGGCGCGCCGGGTCCGGGCACTGCTGGAACGCGCCGGGCTGACGCTCGAAGACCGGGTCGGCTGGGCGCTGTCGACCAGTCGCGCGGCGGCGGCGCTGGCCAGCTGGCTCGACTGCCTGACCACCGGCTTCCACTTCCGGCCGCTGCTCGATCTGCTCAAGTGCGGCTTCTTCCGCATTGACGATGGCGATGACGACCGCGCATCCGGCCCGGAGGCGGAAGCGGTGCTGGCCGGCCTGCTGGCGTGCGCGCTGCTGCAGGGACGCAGCGACGACAGCCGGCCGGTCGCCGGGCTCGACGCGCTGCAGGCGCTGGTCGCCGGCCGCTATCCGGCCGCCTTCGACCGCCTGCGCCGCGCCGCCGCCGCGCTGCCGCTGGCGGATGCCGGCCGCGCCCGCAACGACTGGGCCAGCACCCTGCGCGACAGCCTGAAGCAGCTCGGCCTGGCGGCAGCGTTCGCCGAAGACGATGCCGGCAGCCAGGTGTTCGCCGTGCTGAACGCGCTCGATGCGGCAATCGCCGGCTCGGCGATCCGCCTGCGCTGGCCGGAATTCCGCGCGCTGCTCGACCGCCGGCTCGAACGGGCAACCTTCCGGCCGTCGAACCTGGCCCAGCCACAGGTGGCGCTGTACACGCTGGAGCAGACCCAGGGGCTGTCCGCCGACTGTCTGATCCTGGCCTCCGCCACCCGTGCCCAGTTGCCGGGCAGCGCCCCCAGCGAGGCCTTCTTCAACCAGGGCGTGCGCCGCGAACTGGGTCTGCCGACCTGGCCGCAGCGGCAGGCCTTGAGCCTGGCGCGGCTGCGCCGGGTGCTGGAAGCCGCACCGCGTGTCGTCATCACCTATGCCGGCAGCGACGGCGAGCCGCCGCAGCTGTCGCCCTGGCTCGATGCGCTGGACGCCTTCGCCCGCGCAGCCGGCACAAGGCCGCTGCAGGAACCGAGGCTGGCTGCGCAGGCGCTGCTGGCCACCACCGAGGTCAGTGACCCGCAAGCCCAGCCCCTGCCGGTTGCGCCGATGCAGATGGCTGAAGTCGTGCCCGATCCGGCGCTGATCGACTGGCTGCTGAGCGCCAGCGGCCATCAGGCGCTGATCGACTGCCCGTACCGCTGGTACGCCAGCCGGCTGCTGCGCCTGTCGGCCGACAATCCGGCCGATCAGGACCCCGGCCGCGCCGACTACGGACATCGGGTGCATCGGATCCTGCAAGCCTTCCCTGCCGAGATCGACCCGGCGCTGCCACCGCCGTATGCCGGCGGTTTCGCGGCCGAAGACGCGCCGGCGATCATCGCCCGGCTCGCAGCGCTGGCCGATGCCGTGTTTGCTGACGATCTTGCCGCGCGTCCGCTGGCCCAGGTCTGGCGGCAGGATTTCGAGCGCCTGACGCCGTTCCTTGCCGGTGAGCTGATCGCCGCAGGCAGCGGACCGGTGGAGGTCGAGATCGACCGCCAGGCGGCCGTCGCCGGCTGGACCCTGCACGGCCGGCTGGACCGGCTGCAGCGCAGCGCCGGCGGCACGGCGGTGGTCGACTACAAGACCGGCACCGTGCCCAGGCGCGAAGACGTGCTGGCCGGCGAATCGGTGCAGCTGCCGCACTACGCGCTGGAGGCCGGCGATGTGCAGCGCGTCGCCTACTGGGACCTGAAGAAGCGGGCCGCCGTGGCGATCGAAGGCGAGGAACTGGCCGACCTGGCCGCTGACATCGAGGCCCGCCTGGCGACGATGCGCCGGCAGCTGGCCGTCGGCGCCGTGCTGCGCGCGCAGGGCGACCGACGAACCTGCGAGCGCTGCGAGTTCGGCGGCGTCTGCCGCCGCGACGGCTGGACAACGCCATGAACATCGCCCTTGATCCGCAGCGGTCGGTCAGCGTGTCGGCCTCGGCCGGCAGCGGCAAGACCTGGCAGCTGGTGTCGCGCATCGTGCGCCTGCTGCTCGACGGCGCGGAGCCCGGCGGCATCCTCGCACTGACCTTCACCCGCAAGGCCGCTGCCGAGATGCGCGAGCGCGTCGAGGCCCGCCTGCGGGAACTGGCCTATGCCGACGACCGCACGCTCGACGCGCTGCTGCAGCAGATCGACCTGTCACCGACTGATGCTCTCCGCGAGCGCGCCCGACGCCTGCACGAAACGCTGCTGCACGCGCCATTCGCGCTGCGTGCGCAGACGCTGCACGTGTTCTGCCACGAGCTGCTGAGCCGCTTTCCGCTGGAAGCCGGTGTGCCGGCCGGCTACACGCTGACCGAAAACGAGCGCGAACTTCGGGATGCCGCCGTGGCGGCGCTGATGCAGCGCATCCGCCAGCAGCCGGACGGCCCCGACGCGCGGGCACTCGCCGTCTGGATTGCCAGCGGCGCCAGCGAGGGCACGATCCTCGGCTGGCTGCACGGCTTCATCGAACGGCGCAGCGACTGGTGGGCGTACACCCACGGCTGCACCGGCGATGCCGTCGCCGACGCGACCGACCGGCTGGCCGCGCAGCTCGGCATTGATCCGGACGACGACCGCCCGCCGACCGCCGCGCTCGATCACCCGGACATCGACCGGGCGATCGCCGAGCTGCATGCGCTGCTGCTGGCCGCCGCCGGTGTCGGCCGGCTGAAGGCGGACATGGTGGCGCCGGCCCTCGCTGCCGGCGGCGATGCCCGCTTCGCGGCCCTGCGCAGCGCGCTGCTGACCAGCGATGGCAGCCGCCGCAGCCTGAGCCAGAAGAAAGCGATCAGCGACAGCGCCTGGCAGTCCTTCCTGCACGCCTACGGCTTCCTGGCCGACCAGATCGACGCGATCGAGGCCGTGCGCCGTCGTCGCGACACCTGGTCGCGCACGGCGGCCGGCTACCGTCTTGGCGACAGCTTGCTGCAAGCGCTGGCGGCCGAACTGCAGCGCACGCAGCAACTGACGTTCGCGGACCTGGAGTGGCGCTGCTACCGGCTGCTGACCGATTCCGATCAGGCCGACTGGCTGCGCTACAAGCTCGACCAGCGCATCGATCACCTGATGCTCGACGAGTTCCAGGACACCAATCCGACCCAGTGGCAGCTGCTGCGGCCGATCCTCGACGAGATGAGCGCCGGCAATCCGGAACGGGTCCGCACCGCGTTCATCGTCGGCGACGCCAAGCAGAGCATCTATGGATTCCGGCGCGCCAACCCGGAACTGCTCGGCAGCGCTGCGCAGTTCCTGCAACAGCAGCTCGGCGGCGCGCCGATGCCGCTGAACGACTCGCGGCGCAGCGCGCCGGCCGTGATCGACTTCGTCAACGCGCTGTTCAGCGGGCCGGATGGCGAGGCCATCGCCTTCCAGCCGCATGGCACGCACCTCAAGTCCGACTGGGGAGCGGTTGAAGTCGCGCCGCTGGTGCTGGCCGACACGCCGGCCGCCGTGGCGGGCGACGACGCCGCGCTGCGCAACCCGCTGACCACGCCGCGCCCGGTTGCCGAGGACCTGCGCCTGCAGCGCGAGGCCGACGGCGTCGCTGCGCGAATCAAGGCGCTGGTCGCCGCGCGGCTGCCGGTCTCCGAGCACGGCCGGGCGCGGCCGCTGGACTGGGGCGACGTGATGATCCTGGCGCGCCAGCGCACCCACCTGCCGGCCATCGAGCAGGCGCTGGCTGCGGCCGGCATTCCGTTCATCGGCGCCAGCAAGGGGACGCTGCTCGGCACGCTGCCGGTGCGCGACCTGATGGCGCTGCTGCGCTTCCTCGACGTGCCGCAGCGCGATCTGGACCTGGCGGCGCTGCTGCGCTCGCCGCTGTTCGAGGCCGGCGATGCCGCTCTGATGCAACTGGCCGGCGCCCGCGACCGGGGCCCGCACTGGTGGGCGCGGCTGCTGGCGCTGGACGGCGACGGCCAGGCCAGCGCGGCGCTGGGCCGCGCGGCCGGGCTGATCAGCCGCTGGCAGCGCGAGGCGCGCCGGCTGCCGGCGCATGACCTGCTCGACCGGATTGCCTGCGACACCGACCTGATCCGCCGCTACGAGGACGCGCTGCCGAACGATGGCCGGGTGCGGGCCAATGTCGGTGCCTTCCTGCAGCTGGTGCTCGATGCCGATCAGGGCCGCTATCCGACGCTGGGCCGGCTCAACCAGCGGCTCGAACAGCTGGCGGACGCGGCCCGCGATGCGCCGAGCGAGGCACCGCCGGCGGCCAGCGACGGCCAGGTGCGGGTACTGACCATCCACGCCGCCAAGGGTCTCGAAGCGCCGGCCGTGTTCCTGGTCAACAGCGCGCCGGCCGCCAACCACCGACATGGCGGCTGGCAGGTCGAATGGCCTTCGGACGCCGCTGCCCCCAGCCACTTCCTGTTGGCCGCCAACGCCGACGACCGCGACACGCTCAGCGCGCAGCTGATCGACGCGCGACGCGCCCGCGAATCGCGCGAAGCGCTGAACCTGCTGTACGTCGCCGTCACCCGCGCGCGTCAGTACCTGTTCGTGTCGGCTTTCGAAAGCAGCAAGGCTGGCCCGGAACCGAGCTGGCACGAGCGCTGCCTGCGCGCCGCCCAGGCGCTGCCGGCCAGCGCGGAGCCGCTGCCGGGCGCACCGGCCGGCGTGACCGCAGCGCGTCTGGGCAGGTTTCCGGCGGTCATCGACCCGCCCGCTGCCGCAGCAGTCGCAACACCCGACCCGTGCCTGCGCCGTCCGCTGCGGCCGGCACCGACGCCAATCTGGACCCCCTCTCAAAGCGGCGATGCCCGCGATCCGGATGCCGTCACCCGCGGCCGGGCGATCCACTGGCTGCTGCAGCAGTCGGCCAACGGCCGCCGCCCGCAGCCCGAGACCCTGCCGGCGAAGCTGGTGGCGGTACTGGGCGAGGACATCGACGCCAGCCTGGTGCCCGGCTGGCAGGCCGAGGCCGACGCCGTGCTGGCGGCGCCGCCGCTGTCGATGCTGTTCGACCGGACGCAGCTCCGGCGCGCCTGGAACGAGGTGCCGGTGCAGTGGCAGGCCGCCGAAGGCAGTGCCCGCCACGGCGTGCTCGACCGGCTGATCGATGACGGGCGCTGGCTGACGATCATCGATTACAAGACTGCGCCGAGGCCGAATGCGGCGCTGCTGGTCGATCGTTATCGCGAGCAGCTCGCCGCCTATCTCGATGCGATCGGCAAGGTCTTTCCGGGCCGGCCGATCCGCGCCGGGCTGCTGCTGACCGCGCGCTGCGAATGGCTGCCGGTGCTCGAGCGCTGCTGAGCCGGCCAGCAGCGCCGAACCGCTGCGGTCAAACTGTTGTCCGAGCTTCCGTTGTCCCCATGCTGCCGACCATGACGCGCCATCTCGCATTCCTTCCGCTGCTGCTGATCGCCACCGTCGCCGCCAGCGGCTGCGCCTCCAAGCAGGCCCGCTTCATCGAACCCACCACGCTGGAACTCGGCCATGCGCCCGGCCCGAGGTCCTTCGAGCTGGGCGAGGACGGCTACCTGCAGGTGCAGGTGTCATCGAACCTCGGCGAGAACGCCGAGCGCCTGAAGTTCTATGGCGAGGACGCGCCGAAGCTGATCGTGGTCACCGCCAAGCTGCAGCCGCTGTCCGGGCCGGGCCGCGACACGCCGGCGCCGGAAGTGCCGCTGCTGAGCTATGACGTCACCAAGGGTTCGAGCGAGGACCTGACCGCGCGAACGCTGGCCGGCGGCATCGTCGTCAAGGCTGGCTCGCTGACCGGGGCGGCGACGCTGACCTTGATCGTCCGCGGCATCACCGCCAGCGGCGCGACGGCACTGGCGCCGTTGATGGAAACCATCAAGAAGACCCCGGCCGCGATCACCGGTGTCGCGACGCTGCTCGGCGGCGTGCCGATCACCGCGTTCCAGACCTTCGTGGTGCCGATGCTGGAGAAGTCGACGACCGCCACCAACCACCAGTGGGAGCGCAAGAAGGAATACACGTTCCAGGTCGGCGACACGCTGGATT
>CAYPJK010000154.1:0-6940 GCA_964411025.1 uncultured Nevskia sp. | reverse complement strand
CTGCGCAAGAAGGAATCGCCGTATCTGCTGCGGCTGACGCCGGACACGCGGGCCGCCGTCGAACGGCGGATGTTCAACGGCAGCTACAAGGGCGTCACCGATTTCGTCACCAAGTACTGGTGGCCGCGACCGGCGGAAATCGTCACCCGCTGGTGCGCCAAGCTGGGCCTGAGCCCGAACATGGTGACGTCGATCGGTGCGATCGGCGTGATCTACTCGTTCTGGGCGTTCTGGCACGGCCACTACCTGAGCGGCCTGGTCAGCGCCTGGATCATGACCTTCCTCGACACCGTCGACGGCAAGCTGGCGCGCGTGACGCTGACCTCGTCGAAGTGGGGCAACGTCTTCGATCACGGCATCGACCTCGTCCATCCGCCGTTTTGGTGGTGGGCCTGGATCGTCGGCCTTGGCGCTGCCGGTCTGGCAAGTCCCTTCGACGGCCTGTTGCTGTGGGTGATCGTCGGCGGCTATGTCGTGCAGCGCATCTTCGAAGGCATCTTCGAATGGCAGTTCGGCATGCATCCGCATGTCTGGCGACCGTTTGACAGCTTCTTCCGGCAGATCACCGCGCGGCGCAATCCGAACCTGGTGATCCTGACGCCGCTGGCGCTGGCCGGCTATCCGCAGGTCGGCATCTGGCTGGTCGGCCTGTGGACGGCGCTGAGCCTCGTCGTGCACGCCGTGCAGATCCTGCAGGCGCTGGCGGCACGGCGCCATGGACCGATCACCTCCTGGCTGAGCCAATAATGCGGGTCGGCCTCATCCGCAATCCCAACAGCCAGCGGAATCGCCGCGTTGGCGACCGGTTGTCAGAAGTGGTGGTGCCGAACGGCGTGGCGCTGCTGCGCCTCGACCCCCGCTCCGCCGATGACATCCCCGGCGTGGTGGCCGAGTACGCAGGCCGCGGTCTCAGCCACCTGATCGTCGACGGCGGCGACGGCACGCTGCGCGACGTCATGACCGCCCTGCCCGCCGCCTTCCCGGAACGGCTGCCGACCCTGATGCTGATGGCCGGCGGCAACGCCAACCTGGCCACCCACGATGTCGGCGGCGGCGACCACGGTCCGGCCGCGCTGCAGCGACTGCTCGACACCCTGGCCGCCGGCGGCGGCGAGATTCGTCGCCGGCAGCCGATCGAAACCCGCTGGCCGGATGGCTCGCGGCCGCCGGTGCTCGGCTTCTTCATCGGCGCGGCGGCGTTCTATCGCGGCTGGCGGCTGGCGCTCGGCGCGGTGCATGACAAGGGCTTCCTGCATGGCCCGGCGCTGTTCGTGACGATGGCCAGCGCGCTCTGGCAGACCCTCGCCGGTGGGCGCGGCAACGAATGGCAGGCGGGCGTCAGCATGGGCATCGGCGTCGATGGCAGCGCGGTCGAGGATCGCCAGCGCTTCCTGTTCCTGACCACCAGCCTGCACCGCCTGTTCGGCGGCCTCTGGCCGTTCTACGACCATGGCGAGGCGCCACTACGCTGGCTCGATATCGATGCCCCGCCGCCGCGCTTCACGCGCAGCCTGCCGGGCCTGCTGCGCGGGCAGCCCAGCCGCTGGATGCGCGAATCGCCGGCCTACCGCAGCGGCGGCGCGCAGCAGATGGCCCTGCGCCTTGAAGCGCCGCTGGTGATCGACGGTGAGGCCTACACGCCGGGCGCCTACGGCGAAGTGGAACTGCGCGCCGGGCCGGCGCTGGATTTCTTCTCCTCGGGCCCGCCATGAACCGGGATGCAGCACGCACGGCGCTGCGCGATGCGGTGGCCGCCGAACTGTCGCTGCCGCTGCCGCCGGCAATCACCGACGTCGCCAAGATGCTCGCCGCCCGCGGCCATGGTGCGGCGACGGCCGTGCTGTTCTACGGCTCCAACCTGCGCAGTGGCGCGCTCGACGGCGTGCTGGACTACTACGTGCTGGTGGACAGCCTGCGCGGCTGGTACGGCCCCGGCCGCTGGCTGCCGGCGGCCGCGAATCGCATCCTGCCACCGAGCATCCTGTACCTCGAGCCGCAGTGGCAGGGGCAGACGCTGCGCGCCAAGGTGGCGGTGCTGCGCGCCGACCAGTTCAGCCGGGCAATGCGCCGCAGCGGCCTCGACACCACGATGTGGGCGCGCTACTCGCAGCCGGCGGCGCTGGCCTGGCATCGCGATGCCGCCAGCCGGGACGCGGCCGTCGCGGCGGTCACCGATGCCGTGATCAGCGCGGCCGGCTGGGCGGGCCGGCTCGGCCCGGCGATCGGGGTCGCCAACGATTACTGGCAGGCGCTGTTCAAGCGCACCTACGGCGCCGAACTGCGCGTCGAGAAAGCCAGCCGCACCGATAGCCTCATGGCCTACGGTGGCGAACGCTACGACCGCCTGCTGCCGCTGGCCTGGGCCGCCGATTCGCTGCGTTTCGAGACCCTGGGCGAGGGCCGACTACGGCCCGCCGTCAGCGCCCTTGCCCGCCGGCTGGCGGCCGGCGGCTGGTCATTGCGCCATCTGCTCGGCAAGCCGTTGAACTTCGTCCGGCTGATGAAGAGCGCCTACACCTTCGACGGTGGTGTCGACTACGTGCTCTGGAAGATCGAACGGCACAGCGGCGTGCGCATGGAACTGACGCCCTGGCAGCGGCGCCACCCGATCCTGGCGTCGCCGTACGTGCTCTGGCAGTTAAAGAAGCGCGGCGCGATCCGCTGAACCGCGCGTCGTTTCAGTCTTCCTGGGTAGCCGCTGCCGGTGCCGCGCCGGCCGGAACGGTCGACGGATGGACGATCCGGCTGAAGCCCGACATGGTCGGCGTGAAGATGAAGTGGCGCAGCACGGCCACCCAGGAATCGTAGGACTTGAGGTTGTCGTAGGACTCCGGCGCGATCTCGCGCAGGCGCGGCAGGCGGTTCCACGGCACGCTGGGGAAGTCATGGTGCTCGTTGTGATAGCCCATGTTGAAGCAGACCTTGTTCAGCACGCCGTAGTACGAATAGGTGTCCTGGCCTTCTTCGGTGACGTGATGCTCCTGGATCCAGCGCCCGCCCAGCGGGTGCAGCCCCAGCGCAAACAGCGTCGACAGCGCCAGATAGGCGAGCGCTTCGGCCCCCAGGAACTGCCAGATCGCGACGTTCACCGCGATCACCGCCAGCAGGTTGCCGACCGTCCAGGCATCCCACAGCGACACGCCCTGGGTCGCCTTCAGCTTCATCGGCCGCAGCGCCTGGGACACCGGCAGCAGCGCGATCCATGCCGCCTTGCGCCATGCGGCGTTGCCGATCAGGCGCGCCTCGCGGTGACTGACGATGTCAGGGTCCATGTCGTACTGGCCCAGATAGCGGTGATGGTGCAGGTGGAACTTGCGGAACCCCATTGCCGACGGCAGCACCAGCGCGAAATCACAGACGATCGCGAACAGCCGGTTCAGGGGGCTCGACGCGAACACGAGGCTGTGCGTGCACTCGTGGATCATCACGTACAGCGCGTGGTTGACGAAGGCGCCAAACAAGAACGCCAGCGCCACCATCAGCCAGCCGTCGACTTGCGGCATCTGGGCGGCCACCAGCCATTGCACGGCCACCAGTCCGACGATCCACAGCGCGGACGCCGGATGGCGACCGTTGAGCGCGCGGACTTCCGGGTGTCGGGCCGCGATGTCGCGGCGGCGCAGGGTGTGCGAAACGGGAGCGTCGGAATAAATGAAATCGCGATTCATCGAGGGTGTATCCAAAACGGGAAATCGTCAGCCGGTGCGCCAATGGCGCGCGTCCGGCGAGTGCCGGCGAGCATAAGCGGCGGCGGCGATTCCGGCCATCGCAACCGCCGTGCAGCCAGCCGTCATCCGATGGGTGGCGTGCTGGCCACAAAAAAAGCCCGGTTGCCCGGGCTTTTTGATTTGCGCTCGCAGCCAGCAGCTACTTAGCGGGCGCCGCCGGACGCCACCATTGCCACTTCCGGATGTCCCGGAATTGGCGCCGCGACCGGCGCCTGGCGCTTCCGCGCTGCATTGACCACCGGCGGCAGCACGCCCAGTTGGCGGCCGACCGCTTCGAACAACTGCACCGCGCGATCGATCTGCGCCGGCGTGTGGACGGCGCTGACGCTCGACCGAAGCAACGGGGCCGGCGTCGGCGTGGCCGGCGGCAACGCCAGATTCAAATACACGCCACCTTCCAGCAGGCGGTTCCAGAACTCGACGGCCAGCGGCGCATCCGAGACGGCTACCGACACAATCGGGCTGCACTGCGGCCCAACCGTGAAGCCAAGCTTGCGCAGGCCGTGGTACAGCCGCTGGGCGTTCTCGTGCAGGCGCTGCCGGCGCTCCGGCTCGTCCTGCATGCGACGCAGCGCCATGATCGTCGACGCCATGATCGACGGCGGCAGCGATGCCGTGAACATGTACGGACGGCACGCGACCCGCAGGACATCGAAGTCGTCGATGTTCGACACGCAGAAGCCGCCGACACTGCCGAGGCTCTTCGAGAACGTGCCGACCACGAAATCGCAGTCCGCTTCAACACCTGCTTCCTCGGCCAGACCGCGGCCGTTGGCCCCGAGCACGCCGAGGGAATGCGCTTCATCGACCATCAGCCAAGCACCCATCTGGCGCTTGACGTCAGCGAATTCGCGCAGCGGAGCGGTGTCGCCGAGCATCGAGTAGATGCCTTCGACCACGACCAGCTTCTCGCCCGGCAGATCCGACAGGCGCTTCAGGCGCTTGTAGAGATCATCCGGATCGTTGTGGCGGAAGCGCACGACTTCGGCGTGACCGAGGCGCGCACCGTCGTAAATGCTGGCGTGGCTGTCGGTATCGAGCAGCAGGTAGTCGCCCTTGCCGGCCAGGGTCGACAGCATGCCGAGGTTGGCCTGATAGCCGGTCGAAAACACCATGCAGTGCTTGCGATCGAAGTACTGCGCCAGGCTGCTCTCCAGCTCGCGGTGCGTGCCGTAGCTGCCATTGGCAATGCGCGAGCCGGTCGTGCCGGTGCCGTGCGCACGAACGGCAGTGACGGCTTCCTCAATGCACGCTTCGTCGAACGTCAGACCGAGATAGTTGTTGGTGCCGAGCAGGATCGTCTTGCGTCCTTTGTAGACGCCTTCGGTCGACGACAACATGTCTTCGAACACCATCTCGAACGGGTTCTGACCGACCGACCGCAACGAGTCATACGTCTGCCGCAGCGGGGCAAACTTCGAAAGAATGCTCACTAGCTCAGTTCCTTCCGCGCAGTTCGTCGACCACTCGCGCCAGTTCGCCGAGCGTTTCCACCTCGGCGACACGGTCGAGCGGGATCACAATTTCGAAGCGGTCCTCCAGCGACATGATGAAATCCATCACCGCCAGGGAATCGAGTTGAAGATCGCGGACGATATTGGTCGAGGCATCCAGAGGCACCTGCTTCTTCAGCAATTGCCGCAGTCCATCAATGATTTCGGCTTGCGAATCGCGCGAAGTCTCGGTCATCTGCAACTCTTCTCCTGATATCCGCCACGGCCACCCTCAATTCCGCACAACAGGCGGTCCCGAATCATCGGCCGAATCAACGAAGTGTAAAGCAAGGGAAATGGTTTTGTCATAGCGCTTTCACACGCCGGACCTGCACTGCCGTAACGCTTTCAAACACTTGCAGCCTACAACCAGCCGGCATTGCGATACCACTGGGCCGTTGCGGCGAATCCTTCGACCAGGCGATGGCGCGGTTCGGCATGGGCTTCGCGAAGCAGCTCTCCGGCCTGCACCGCCCAGTCCTCGTGCAGCAATTCGCGAATCTTCCCGGCACTGACCATGCCAGCTTTGCCGACAATGCTTGCAATCGCGCCCGCTCCGCCACCGACCAGCCTGACCACCCCGCTCGGCAGCGAAAAATAGCGCGGCGACGTGTTGCCGACCGCCGCACAGGCAGCGCCCAGAATGTCCTGCCAAGCGTACCCCGCCGGCTGGCCATCGGCGATCGCCTGGACCCGACCAGTGGGCGTGCCGAACACCCGCTCGACGAGCAGTCGGGCAGCGTCCTCGACATGGATCAGGGCGATCCTCGCCGACGGCTTGCCCGGCAACGGCACCAACTTCCGGCTGGCCAGTTCGAAGAAGATCATCGTTTCGCGGTCACCGGGGCCATAGATCGCCGGCGGCCGGATGATGCTGACGCGCTCGGACCCGAGCACGTCGAGCACCGCCTGCTCTGCGGCACGCTTGCTGGCCGCGTAGCCCGACAGCTCAGGGTGGCGCGCGGCCAAACTCGACACCTGGATGAAGTGTGCATTCGGCGCATGCCGGGCGACTTGCTCGGCCAGACTTCGCGAGCCGTCGCGGTTGACGCGCAGGTAACCCGAATCGTCTGCGGCCTTGATGGCGCCGGCGATGTGCAGCACGACGTCAGCGCCCTGCACCAGCCGCGCCAGCGCGTCAGCATCGTCAAGCGCGCCGAGAACGATATCCGGATGAGCGTCTGCCGCAGCGGCCAGAGACAATGGTTCGCGGCGCGCCAACAGCCGCAGATGGCAGTCCCGGCGGGCCAGTTCGGCGATCACCGCCTGGCCCAGAAACCCGGTCGAGCCGGTGACGGCGACCGTCAACGGCACCCGATCGGCCCCGGTCAACTGGTCGGTGCCGCAGCAGCAGCGGCGAAGCTGCCCTGCAGGTAAAGCGCCTTTGCCTTCGACCGGCTCAGCTTGCCCGACGACGTGCGCGGCAGGGCACGCGGCGGAATCGTCACGACATCGGTTTCGACGCCATGCCGCAGCCGCAGCAGGCCCGCGACTTCCTTCTTCAGTCCGTCGCGGGTGTCGTCATCGGCCGTCCGGAACTCGACCAGCACCACGATGCGTTCGACGCCGCCGTCATCGACCGACACGGCCGCGACGTCACCGCTGCGCAGCGCATCGATCTCGCGCTCGACCGTCCACTCCAGGTCCTGCGGCCAGATGTTGCGGCCGTTGACGATGATCAGGTCCTTGGCGCGGCCCGTGATGACGATCTGACCGTCG
>CAYPJK010000153.1:0-6945 GCA_964411025.1 uncultured Nevskia sp. | reverse complement strand
TAGACGGCGGTCGGCTTGAACAGGATGAAGGTCGGGTCGCGGAACCACAGCGTCAGGCCGCCCAGGACGGCCGCCACCAGCGCAGTGGCCAGTTGCAGCTTCGGCACTTGGCCGGTGCGCCGCCAGGTCACCAGCACCATCAGCAGCAGCGACGCGACCAGCACGGCGGTGGCCGTGAACATGCCGTACAGCTTGTAGGTCGCGAAGAACAGGATCGCGGGAATCAGGTCGAGCACGGCATTCATGGTGCGGCGTGAGGCTCTGGCAGCGGTCGGGCAGACCGCGAATGCGCCGGATTATAGCGACGCGCTTCCGCGCGTCATCGGCGCAGCCGACGCGCTGCCCTGCTGCCATGGGACAATACCGACATGGCATCCGAATGGCTTGAACTGCATCCCGTCGATCCGCAGCGCCGCTGGCTGCAGCGGGCGGCCGACCGCGTCCGCCAGGGCGCGGTGATCGCCTATCCGACCGATTCCTGTTACGCCTTTGGCTGCCGGCTGGCCGACCGTGACGCGGCCGAGCGCATCCGCGGCCTGCGCGAGTTCGATCGCCACCACCAGTTCACGCTGGTCTGCCGCGATCTTTCCGAGATCGCCACCTACGCCCGCGTCGACAACTGGCAGTTCCGCCTGCTCAAGCAGCTGACGCCGGGGCCGTACACCTTCGTGCTGGAGGCCACCAAGGAACTGCCGCGTCGCGTGCAGCACGAGAAGCGCAAGACCATCGGCATCCGCGTGCCCGAGCACAAGGTGACGCAGGCGCTGCTGGAACTGGTTGGCGAACCGTTGCTCAGCTGCACGCTGCAGTGGCCGGACGAGGACCAGCCGCTGAATGACCTCGACGACGACCGGGCGCGGCTGGAACGCTCGGTCGATCTGGTGCTCGATGCCGGCAATTGCGGCACCGAGCCGACCACTGTGCTCGATCTCACCGGCGATGCGCCGGTGCTGTTGCGCCGGGGCAAGGGCGACGTCTCGATGCTCGGGCTGGCAGACGACTGATCCGGCGGCTGGCCCTCGGCCGGCCGGTATAATCGCCGGATGGACTCCCTCGATCTCTTTCAGCGGCTGGCGGTTTCGCTGCTGCCGCTGGTGCTGGCGCTCACCGTTCGCGAAATCGCCCGTGGCCGCGTCGCGCTGCTGCTCGGCGACAACACCGGCAAGCAGTACGACCGCATCAGCCTCAACCCGCTCAAACATGTCGATCCGATCGGTACCCTGCTGCTGCCCGGCGTGTTCATCGCGCTGAGCCAGGCGGGGCTGGGCGGACTGCTGATCGGCTGGCCGAAGTTCGTGCCGATCTCGGAACGCAATTTCCGCGATCCCAAGAGCGGCGCGGTCAAGGTGGCTGCCGCGGGCCTGGTGGCCAATTTCCTGATGGCGCTGGCCTGGGCCTTCGTCTTCAAGTTCACCTACGGCGCGACCGAAGGCGTGGGCCTTGGCGTGCACCTGATGGCCCAGCTCGGCATCAGCTTCAACCTGAGCTTCCTGGTGCTGAACCTGCTGCCGCTGCCGCCGTTCGATGTCGGCCGCATGCTGCTGGTGACCCTGCCGCCGAAGCCGGCGCAGCAGCTGGAAAGCATCCAGCCGTACACCTTCCCGATCATCCTGCTGCTCGCCTTCGTTGGCGTGCTTGGCGCGATCATGACCCCGCTGATCAGCCTGATGCTCGGCCTGATTTCGGTGATCGTCACCCTCGTCTGAACCCCACCGCTGCTCCGACCGATGACTGCGAACCCGCGCCCCACCGTCCTGTCCGGCATCCAGCCGTCCGGCCGTCTCACGCTTGGCAACTATCTCGGCGCGATCAAGAACTGGCTGCCGCTGTCGGCAACGTACGACTGCCATTACATGCTGGTCGACCTGCACGCGATCACCGTGCGCCAGGACCCGGCCATTCTTCGCGAGCGCTGCTACGAGTTCCTGGCGCTGTACATCGCCTGCGGGCTCGATCCGAAAGACAACGTGCTGTTTGTGCAGAGCCACGTACCGGCGCATTCGCAGCTCGGCTGGATCCTCAACTGCTACACGCAGTTCGGCGAGCTGGGCCGGATGACGCAGTTCAAGGACAAGAGCGCCAAGCACGCCGACAACATCAACGCCGGCCTGTTCGGCTACCCGGTGCTGATGGCGGCCGACATCCTGCTGTATGACGCAGCCCAAGTGCCTGTCGGCGATGACCAGAAGCAGCACCTGGAACTGACCCGCGACATCGCCAACCGCGTCAACAACCTCTATGGGCCGGTCTTCACGGTGCCGGAGCCGATGATTCCGCCGGTCGGCGCCCGGATCATGGGCCTGCAGGACCCGACCGCGAAGATGTCGAAGTCCGACGACGCCGAAACCAATGCCCTGTACCTGCTCGATGGTCCGGACTTGATCGTTCGCAAGATCAAGCGCGCGGTCACCGACATGGATGGCGTCGTGCGCTTCGACATCGCCACCAAGCCCGGCGTGTCCAACCTGCTGTCGATCCTGGCGGCGACCACCGGCAAGACCGTGGCCCAGCTTGAAGCCGAATTCGAAGGCAAGCAGTACGGTGCGTTCAAGGGCGCGGTCGCCGACGCCGTGGTCGAATGCCTGAAGCCCGTGCAGGCCAAGTACGCCGAACTGCGCGAGGATCGCGACGGCCTGCGTGCGGTGCTGAAGGACGGTGCCGAGCGCGCCAGCCGGCGCGCCAATGCCACGCTGGCCCGTGTCCACGAAGCGCTGGGGCTGATCCCGGCGTGAACGAGCCGGACCTGTTCCCGGCCGAGGCCGAGGCGGCCGTCGAGCCGTCGGCCGAAAGCCGCGTGCCGCTGGTCAATGGCGCGCCGCTGTCGCAGCTGCCGAGCGACCTGTACATCCCGCCGGATGCGCTGGAGGTGTTCCTCGAAACCTTCGAAGGTCCGCTCGATCTGCTGCTGTACCTGATCCGCAAGCAGAACCTGGACATCCTCGATATCCCGGTGCTGAAGATCACCCAGCAGTACATGGACTACATCCGCCTGATGCGCGAGCTGCGCCTGGAGCTGGCAGCCGAGTACCTGGTGATGGCCGCCTGGCTGGCCGAGATCAAGTCGCGCATCCTGCTGCCGAAGCCGCCTGCCCACGATGACGAGACCGGCGGCGATCCGCGCATGGAACTGGTGCGACGGCTGCAGGAATACGAGCGCTTCAAGACCGCTGCCGAGAACCTTGATGCGCTGCCGAGAGTCGGCCGCGAGATCGCCGTGGTGCAGGCGCGGCCGGACAAGATCGTCGACGCCCGGCCGCCGCCACCGCCGGGCGTGCGCGAGCTGATGCTGGCGTTCCGCGAAGTGCTGCTGCGCGCCGAGCTGTTCACCCGCCACACCATCGCCCGCGAGCCGCTGTCCGTGCGCGAACGGATGAGTTCGGTGCTCGACCGCGTCCGCAATGGCCCGATCCGCTTCGTCGACCTGATCGATCTCGCCGAAGGTCGCGCCGGCGTTGTCGTCTGTCTGCTGGCGATCCTGGAGCTGGCCAAGTCGTCGATGCTGGAAATCACCCAGGCCGGGCCTTTCATGCCGGTGACCATTGCCGCCGCCGGGTCTGCGGAAGCCGCGCTCGCCGAAGACGCATGACCGCAGCGCTGCAGCTGCGCGAGGTGGCGCGGACCTTCGACGGCAAGCCCGCCGTGGCGGGCTTGAACCTGCGCATCGAATGCGGCGAGTTCTATGCGCTGCTGGGCGCCAACGGCGCCGGCAAGACCACCACGCTGCGGATGATCGCTGGGTTGCTGCAGCCCGACAGCGGCAGCATCGAAGTGCTGGGCCACGATCTGGTCAGGGCGCCGATCGCCGCCAAACAGCGGCTGGCCTTCCTGCCGGACGAGCCGCTGCTGTACGGCAAGCTGCGCTGTACCGAGTACCTGGAATTCGTCGCCGGGCTCTGGGGTGTCGATGGCCGGATCGCCGAACGGAAAGGCGAGGAAATGCTGCGCTGGCTCGATCTCTGGGAGGTGCGCGGCAGCTACTGCGAAAACCTGTCGCGTGGCATGCAGCAGAAGCTGACGCTGGCCGGCGCGCTGATCCACGATCCGGCGCTGCTGATTCTCGACGAGCCGCTGACGGGCCTTGATGTCGCGGCCGCGCGCCGGGTCAAGGATTTCCTCGGCCAGCTGGTGCGCGATGGTCTGACCGTGCTGTTCACCACCCACATCCTCGAAGTGGCCGAGCGCATGGCCTCGCGCATCGGCCTGATCCGCAGCGGCCGGCTGATCGCCGAAGGCACGCTGGACGAACTGCGCGTCCGCTATGGCGGGATCGACTCGACGCTGGAAGACCTGTTCCTGTCGGCGACCGGTCCCGATGCAGCGCGTGGCACCAAACCGGGCGCGACCTCGGCATGAGACTGCCGGCAGGCAGCCTGCCGTGGCTGATCGTGCAGGACCTGCGGCTGACCATCCGCAGCTTCGGCTTCGGCAGGAACCGGCGCTGGGCGCTGGGGCTCTACGCGCTGTTCATCGGGCTGCTGCATGCCGGTGCCGGCCTCGTGCTGTGGGGTTTGTTCCAGTCGGCGCGGCCGATGCCGACCGACAAGCTGCTGGAGTTATCCGGCGTGCTGCTGCTGAGCCTGGAGTTCTTCATGCTGATGGCGGCGCTGCTGGCCACCTTCCGGCTGATCCTGGCCGGCCGCGAACTGAGCCTGCACCTGATGAGCCCGCTGCCGTTTCGCCGCATCATGGCGATGCGGGTGCTGTCGCTGATCGTCAGTACCTGGGCGATCTCGATCCTGCTGGTGACCCCGGTGGCCAACATGGGCGCGCTGCTTGGCCGTCCGGTGTTTCTGCTGGCGTATCCGGTCACCGTGATGCTGGCAGCGCTGACGGTGGCGCTGGCGCTGGCCGTGATGGCGGTTGTCGTGCGGCTGTTCGGGCTGCTGCGCGGTCGCCGGGTGCTGCAAGGCGTTCAGGCCGGCGCGCCGCTGCTGTTCGTGGTCGGCAGTCTCATCGATCCCGCGCCGGACGGACCGCAGGCCGGCGATACGGCGCGCTGGCTGTCCGGCAACGGGCTGGCCGAGGGCGCCGGGCTGCTGCGGCTGCCGGCGATGGCGCTGACCGGCGATGTGACGGCGCTGCTCAGCCTGCTGCTGATGGCGACCGTGGCGCTGCTGGCTGCGGCCCGTTTCTCGGCGCCGGTGGTGCTGCTGGCCGTGCAATCCCCGGAGCAGGGTGCACCGGCCGCCCCGGCCTCGACCGGCGGGCTGCGCTTCGATACCCGCCTGTTTCGCGCGCTGCTGCTGAAGGAGTGGCGGACGATCCTGCGCGACGGGCGTCTGGCGATTGCGCTGGCGGCGCAGCCGCTGCTGATCGTCGCGTTCTTCTACGGCAACCTGTTCCGGGGCGATACCCGGCTGGCGGCGGCCGTGGCGGCCACCACGTTCTTTGCGGCGCAGCTCAGCCAGTACGTGTCGAATCTGATGATCAGCGCCGAGGAATCGCCGGCGCTGCTCGGCAGCGCGCCGCAGTCCCGCAGCCGGCTGATCGCCTTCAAGTGCGTCGCCGCGCTCGCGCCGGTGCTGGCGCTGATGCTGCTGGCTTCGCTGTGGGCGGCGCTGCAAGACCCCTGGAGCGGGCTGGTCTGCCTGCTCTGCGGCTTTGGCGCGGGCTTTTGCGCCTGCGCCATCGAAGTGGCGCGGCCGTATCCGGTGACCCGCCGCTCGTTCGTGCAGGTGGCGGCCGCGCGCCGCAATCGCGATCCGCTCGACATCGTCAGCGTGCTGGCCATGCAGTTCGGCTGGGCAGGTGCCGCCTGGCTGCTGGCCATCGGCAGCCTCTGGGGTGCGGCCGTGGTGCTGCTGGTCGTGCTGGTGCCGTTCTTCGAATGGTGGCGCGACGCGAACCGTCAGGCTTTGCTGGGATACTGAGACACCAACTGCTTTGTGGCACTGAAGGAATCGAACCCGTGGAAGAAGACGTGCAGGACAAGCCGATTGCCGAAGCCGACGCGAACCCCGCGCCGGCGGTCGATCTCGCCGCGATCAGCCTGATCATCGAAGCGTTGCTGCTGGCCTCCGACGGCCCGCTGTCGATGGAGCAGCTGGTGCGCTTCGTCGGCTCCGAATTCAACCTGGGCAAGCGCGAGCTGCGTGAGGCGCTGGCGCTCGTCGACGCGCGCTTCTCCGGCACCGCCAGCGAACTGCGCGAAGTCGCCGGTGGCTGGCGCGTGCAGGTACGGCCCGAGTACGCCGAATGGGTCGCCCGGCTGTGGCAGGAGAAGCCACCGAAGTATTCGCGGGCGCTGCTCGAAACGCTGGCGCTGATCGTCTATCGCCAGCCGATTACCCGCGGCGAGATCGAGGACGTGCGCGGCGTGGCGGTGTCGTCGAACATCCTGCGCACGCTCAGCGAGCGCGGCTGGATCCGCGAACTGGGCCAGAAGGACGTGCCCGGCCGTCCGGCCCTGTTCGGCACCACGACGCAGTTCCTCGATGACTTCAACCTGAAGACGCTGGACCAGTTGCCGGCGCTGCCGGATGTCAAGGATCTGGAGCAGCTGGAAGCCGCGCTGTCGAAGCTGGGCGCCGGTCTGGCACCCGGCGCGCTGCCGGCCGAGGAGGGCGACGTCGACGAACAGGCCGCGCCCCCGTCGGCAGAGCCACCGACCGATGCGGTGCTCCATTGAACGCGCCGAAAGGCGGTTCGAAGGCCGGCGGCGAGCGCATCCAGAAGGTGCTGGCCGATGCCGGCATCGCGTCCCGGCGCGCGATCGAAGCGATGGTCGTCGAGGGCCGGATCAAGGTAAACGGCGATCCGGCAACGCCGGGCCAGAAGGTGGTGGCCGGCGACCGGGTGACGGTCGACGGCAGGTCCGTGCGCCATTCGATGGACCGCGAAGCGACCCAGGTGCTGCTCTACAAGAAGCGGGTCGGCGAACTGGTGACGCGTGACGATCCCGAAGGCCGCAAGACCGTGTTCAGGAAACTGCCGAAGCTCGATTCC
>CAYPJK010000152.1:0-6976 GCA_964411025.1 uncultured Nevskia sp. | reverse complement strand
GCGCCGGCCCCATCGCGCTGGGAGCGGGCCAATGAGCTGGCGCGAGCAGCTGCAGCCGGCCTCGTTCCGGGGCACCGCGTTCCTCGTCGACGAAGCCTCGGCCGAAGGCGCGCGCCGGGTGGTGGTGCATGAGTACCCGCTGCAGGACAAGGCCGAGACCGAAGACCTCGGTGCCCGCGCCAACCGCATCCTGGTCAACGGCTACGTGCTCGGCAACGACTACTTCGCTGCCCGCGACGAGCTGCTGCTGAAGCTGCAGATGCCCGGTCCGGGCGAGCTGGTGCACCCGTATCGCGGCACGTTCCAGGCACAGCTGATCAGCTACCGGCTGACCGAATCCACCCGCGAAGGCGGCATGGCCCGGTTCGACATGGAGTTCGTCGAGGCCGCGCTGGTCACAGGCCCGAGCGAGCGCCGCGACACCCCGCGCCGCGTGCTCAGCCAGGCGACAGTTGTCGTGGCCGCCAGCCAGGCGCAGTTCGTTCAGGCCTGGCCGCTGCAGCTCGCTGCGGAGTTCGACCGCGCCGTGGCCGCCGTGCTGAACGCCGTGCGTACCGTGGAGACCGTCATCGGCGTGGTCACCGTGGCGCAGGACGATATCGCCGGCATCATCAGCCTGCCGGCGCGCATTGCCGCGCGCCTGCGCGCCGACATCCGCCGCATCCGCGATCTGGCCAGCCTGCGCCGCCTGTTCGCGTACCGGGCACCGGCCGGCAGCAACACGCGCGGCGCGCTGGCCAATGCGGCCGCATTGACGGCGCTGGTGCAGCAGCAGGCGGTGATCGCCGCAGCGGAGCTCAGCGCCAGCCTCACGTTCGACAGCCAGCGCCAGGCGCTGGCCGTGCAGGACGAACTGGCAGACGCCATCGAGCGCGTCAGTTATGCGGCCGACGACGCCACGTTCGATGCCCTTCAGGAACTGCGCACCCGCGTGGTCGAAGACATCCGCACGCGGGCCGTGGATCTGTCGCGCATCGAGCGCTACACGCCCAGTGAAACCCTGCCGGCGCTGGTCATCGCCCAGCGCTTGTATGGCGTCGGCAACGGCGTTGAAGGGCTGTTGAAGCGCGAAGCGGACATCGTCACCCGCAACGGCATTGCCCACCCCGGCTTCGTGCGCGGCGGTGTGCCGCTGGAGGTGCTCAGTGACTGATGTCCTGAACACCGACGTGGTGCTGCAGATCGACGATCGCCAGTTCACCGGCTGGAAGGCGATCAGCATCAGCACCGGCATCGAGCAGCTGGCCGGGCAGTTCGAGCTGACCTGTGCCGACCGCTGGGCATTGCGGGGCGAGCCGCGTCCGATCCTGCCTGGGAAGTCCTGCACGGTGCTGCTGCACGGCGTGCCGGTCATCACAGGCGCTATCGACGAAGCCAGCCCGGCCTACGGCCCGAACGAGCACGCCCTGCGTATCCGCGGCCGTGATGCCACCGGCGATCTCGTGGACTGCGCCGCCAGCACCGATGGCCAAAGCTGGGAAGGCCGCAACCTGGTGCAGATCGCGGCCGATGTCGCCAAGCCGTTCGGCATTCCGGTGCGCATCGAAGGCAGCCCTGGTGCCGTGTTCCGCAAACAGGCTGTCAGCCCCGGTGAAACGGCGTTTGAAGTGCTTTCAAGGGCGGCCCGGCAGCGCGGCTTTCTGCTGGTGTCGGACAGCCTTGGCGGCCTGCTGATCACGCGGGCCGGCGGCCAGCGGGCCGTGCGGTCCTTGCGTCTCGGGACCGACATCCTCGACGGCAGCGCCACCTATAGCCATGCCGAGCGCTTCAGCCGCTACGACGTCATCGGCCAGGACAACGAACAGGCCTACGACGGCGCGGAAGCGCTGGCCCAGCAGGTGCTGGCCAGCGCCACCGATCCGGCGATCCGCCGCAGCCGCCGCACCGTTATCGATGTGCCCGACGCCACCGATGCCGGTGCCGCACGCCAACTCGCGCTGTGGACGGCCGCCACCCGCCGCGCCCGAGGCGAGCGCGCCGAACTGACCGTGCGCGGCTGGCTCGATGGCGCCACGCCGTGGGCTGCCAACACGCTGGTGCGCATCGACGACCCGTGGCTGGGCCTGGCCGGCGACTACCTGATTGCCAGCGTGGCTTTCAGCCTGGATGACCAGGCCGGGCAGATCACGCGGCTCAGCGTCACCCCGCCAGCGGCCTTCGCACCCGAACCCCTGATCGAGAGCCGCGCGGAATGACGCCCGCCATCCTGAAAACCTTCAAGGCGGCCGACACCTTCGGCGCACTGACGATCACGCTCGATCGCGCGCCGGTTGCTGGCGCTCAAGTGCTCGCGCAGCTGCGCGATGCGGTCGACCAGCTGGTGCACCAGTGGTCCACCGCTGAAGGCACCGCCACCGTCAACGGCCGCGACATCCGGCTGGCCGAAGTGCCGCCCGCGCTCACTCGCGCCTGGCCACCCGGCATCCACGGCTTCGAGGTGCAAGTCACCTCAGCCGGCAAGACCAACACCCCCATTTTCCGCGAGGAACTCGCGATCGAAATCTACGGAGACGGCGCGTATGTCAGCCCCTAAAACCATCGTCATCCGCGAAGGCGATGCCGGCCTTTCGGCCTACGAACTTGCCGTCAACAACGGCTTCGAAGGCACCGAGGCCGAATGGCTGGCATCGCTGCAGGGCGGGCCTGCCGGCTGGACGCCGGTGCTGGCCTTCGTTGCCGATGGCGAGCGCCGCGTGGCCAGGGTGTTGGACTGGTCTGGCGGCCAGGGCGCCAAGCCGGCCGCCGGGTACTACATCGGCCCGCTTGGCCCCACTCAGAACCTGGCCGAGGCCGTGGACATGCGCGGTACCACGGGTGCGGCAGGAGCAGCCGGCGCGCCCGGCGCGCCCGGTACCGCTGGCCCTGTGGGCGCGCAGGGGCCGCAAGGCCCGAAGGGCGACACCGGCAACATCGGTCCTGCTGGGCCTGCCGGGCCTGTTGGTGCAACAGGCCCGCAAGGCCCGAAAGGCGATACCGGCAATGCCGGCGCCACCGGACCCGCCGGACCCGCAGGCCCGGCCGGACCAACCGGCGCAGCAAGCACCGTCCCAGGACCGGCTGGTCCTGCTGGCGCAACAGGCCCTGCCGGCCCGACTGGACCAGACGGCCCGGCTGGGCCGCAGGGGCCGCAGGGCCTGAAGGGTGACACCGGCAACACCGGCCCCGCCGGACCGACCGGTGCAACCGGCGCGGAGAGCACGGTTCCGGGTCCTGCCGGACCTGCAGGCCCTGCAGGGCCAACCGGCCCGGCCGGCCCGGCTGGCCCTGCGGGCGCAACGGGTGCAACGGGTGCAGCCGGTGCCACAGGTGCGACCGGCGCCAGCGCCTGGACGCCAATCCTCGCTGTGGTGAGCGATGGCGCGCGCCGCGTACTCCAAGTCGCTGACTGGTCAGGCGGATCGGGCACCAAGCCAACAACGGGCGCGTACGTCGGCCCCACAGGGCTCACGACCACGCTCGCCAACGCGGTGGATATTCGCGCGCTGGCCAACACCGACAGCCTGCCGGAGGGGGCGACTAACCAGTACTTCACCAATGCCCGAGCCCTGGCGGCCATCGAAGCCAGCAACGCTGCGCTCGGCATTTTCACAATGGCAGAACGGCCGGCCGCTGCACCTGCCAACCGTGGCCGCGTGATCCTGGTCACCGGCATCGGCAATGTGGAGTTCGTGCAGATGATCAGCACGGGCTCCAAGTGGGTGCCATTCGGCGGCAAAGCTTTGCTCTGGGACTGGACCACACCGTCGGCCAACGTCACGACGCCGGGCACGGCAACGGCCGAAGTTTCGGTGGCCGATCGCGTCATGACGGTTCCGGCAGGCCTGGCCACGTTGAGTTCGGTGTTCGAAGTCTGTGCGCTTGCGCGCTGGCCTACAGCGGCGGCTGACAACACGTTCCGAATCAAGAGCGGCTCCAACAACCTATTCGTGTCGGCTTCCTCGCAGCTCACGGTGTTCCCCACGATCAAGGTGTGGAACAAGGGGTCGCTGACCGTGCAGCGGCGCGGTGGGGCCGGCTCCGGCGGTACTGGCTCCGGTCAAAGCACCAGCACCACTTACGACACCGATATTGCGATCGATACCGGTGCTGCCTGGACCATCACCCCCACGCTGGCCGGCGTCGCTTCGGCAACCGCGTTCATCGAAATGGCGCAGCTGTTCTGGATCGACGCCTGATGTTCTTCCTGCCCACCTTGCGTCTGGACGAGGCATTCCTGCCGCGCGATGTCGTGGATCTTTCCAACTGGCGGCTCGACATTCCCGAGAACAGCGCCGGAGAGCTGTACTCGAACTCCACCGTGCGCAGCGGCGGCACGTTCGCCATCAATCCATCGGCAAATGTCGCCAGAAGCACCAACGCAGCCAAGCTGCCAGCGGAGCTCCTGGCGGGTTACGCCAGCCCGTACTTCTTCGGCAACCGCTTCAGTACGCGGCGCTACATGAACCTGCGCTGCCCGATCTTCGGTGCCACCAGTTCACCGACCGCGCTCAGCAACAACGCACGTAGCGAACTGCGCGGCCTGCTGACCGGTGGCGGACCGAATTCTCGCAGCCAGTCGTTTCAGGGCATCCACCGCCCACGAATCGAAGGCCGCTGGCGCCTTGTGGAGTCCAGCTCAGGCACCGGTAGCGGCACTTCCGATGTGTGCCAGATCCACCCGGCGACCCAGGAATCTGGCTACACAGGCCCGGTTGATAGCGGGTCCGTCTATCTCATCGTCGCGTGGCGCAAGTCCAGCGGCAACATCGAATCATCGGTACGCGACGTCACCAACCCCGACAACATCTGGGACAGCGGCCAGACCCCTGCCAACAACGGCCGGCCAATCCTGGTCACTGATTTCAGGGTCGGCGATGAACTGGAGTTCGTCCTGGAATGGGACTGCCGAGGCGCTCAGCATTTCTTGCGCTACACGCTGCAGCAGTTTCGCAATGACATTGCCATCGGCGGGCCGATCAATTTCAACCACCAGGTGCAGGCCGCCTGGGCTGCGCGCTACCACTATTTCAAGGCTGGGGCCTATAGCTCCACGAACATCCTCGACAGCGCGGATGCCAAGGAAGACCCGGCCCCCGCCGGATTCCCATCGCGTAACAGCGGCGGCTTGTTGCTGCCGCAGAACGTAACCGACGTGAACCACGTGGCGTTTGCAAGCTTGAGCCAGCAGCTCATGAATCCGGGCGGGCTGGCGGAATGAGCCGCCAGGCGCTTCTGGCCGCCATCCAGACCGCACAGCGCCCGCTGCTGCGCCGGCTGCGCGCGCTGGCCAGCCGTGCGTCGATCGCGCGAGTCGACGACGGCGCGAAGCTGCAGCAGGTGCAGATCAGCGTGATGGCCGGCGAGCGCCTGGATGGCGTGCAGCGGCTGCAGTACTTCGGCCATTCGGCGGTACCGCCGGCCGGCAGCACCTGCCTGCTGGTGTCGATCGCCGGCAGCCGTACGCATTGCATCGTGATTGGCGGCGAACACGAATCACGGCCGCGCGATCTCGGCGAGGGCGAAAGCCAGCTCTACAACGCGGCCGGCGATCACATCTGGCTGAAAGCCAACGGCGAAATTGCCGTTAAAGCCTCGTTGAAGGTCACCATCGAAAGCCCACTGGTGCATTGCACGGGCGAGCTGACGGCCGCCGGCCGCATCTACAGCGCCACGGCCGTCGAAGATCTGCGCGGCACGATGCAGGAGATGCGTGACCGCTTCAACGCGCACACGCATGGTGGCGTGCAGCCGGGCAGCGCCAGCACCGCCACCACCAGCACGGCGATGAACTGATGGCCGACCTCGCACTACTGCCGGTCGCGGCCGACGTGGCAGATGGCATCGGCCTGGATCTGTTCGACGGCGACCTGGTGCTGGATGACAGCCTGCGCTCTGCCGTGGTGGTCAGCCTGTTCACCGATCGCGAAGACCCAGACGACACCCGCGCCGATCGTCGCGGCTGGTGGGGCGATGCCCTGGGCACGCAAGGCGATCGCATTGGCTCGCTGCTGTGGAAACTGCAGCGCGAAAAAGAAACCGCAAGCGTGCTGGTGGACGCCAAGCGCTATGCCGAAGCCGCACTCGCCTGGATGGTGGCGGACGGGGTGGCCCGTGCAGTCACCGCCACCGCCACGTTCCCCGCGCGCGGTCGGCTCGATATCGAGATCGCCATCGATCGGCCGTCCGGCCGCGAACTGATCCGCTTCGCCGACATCTGGGCCGCCAGCCTGCGGCCGTACGCCGGCCGCAACGTCACCGAGCGCGTTGCCGAGCTACAGCGGCTCGCGGCTGCGTGGGTCTACATCGTCCAGTTCCAATACCCGCAGGTCATCGAATCATGAGTGCACAAACCGATCTCGACGCCGCTGCCGCCACCGTCCGCGCGATGGTGGACATCATGGTGGCCGTGGCCAAAGGCGGGCCGTCGCTGACCGTCAACAACGGCATCGTCGATCTGCCCAGCCTGGCCAAGCTGCTGGGCGACATCCGCGCTGAAGCCGATGCCGCCATCGCCGTGATTGCAGATACGCCGATCGGCGGTCAGCGGCCAGTGCTGGTGACCCCCAGCGACACCACGGTGCTGACCGGCCTGGTTGGCGGCCTGCTGTTCAACAGCGCCGGCATCGCCCAGCTGGAGTACCCCAACGGTACGGTGGTGCCGAAGCCCGTGTTTGCCGGTGAGTTCTTTCCGAACTCCCCAGCGCGGCTGCTGGCCACCGGCACCACCTCTGGCCTGACGGCCATCGGCTTCTTCCTGTGATCCGTCCGCAAACCGCTGATCGCACGCGCCAGCGCTGGCAAGCCAACCTGTGCAGCGACCGTGCGTTCGTGGCCGGCGTACCCGCTGCGGCCCCGAGCAGTGCCCTGCTGTGCCAGCGCGCCGCTGCGGCCACCGCAGCCCGCGCCGATCGCACCGTGGCCAGCTTCGCCATCGATGCGCTGCGCCTGACGGATCGCGGCGCGATCATCGAACAGGCCTCGCGCCAGATGCTGTCCA
>CAYPJK010000151.1:0-6997 GCA_964411025.1 uncultured Nevskia sp. | reverse complement strand
GGCGATGAACCGGATGCCGGACAAGACGGTCAGAGCAACGACCGTCCGATTCTTGGGAGATCGTCTAATGGTAGGACAACAGATTCTGACTCTGTTTATCTAGGTTCGAGTCCTAGTCTCCCAGCCAACACGGAAAACACCCGGCAGCTTGCTGCCGGGTGTTTTTTTTATGGCCGCTCGACCGGCCGACTGCCGCATGCAAGTCTCGCTACGAGGCCCGGGGCGGATCCATGACCCGCGTGCCGACCCTGCTTTGCTAATCTGCCACTCTCCTCCGTCGCGTCGATGCTCATGCCGCAATCGTCGAAGCCCTCCCTCGCCCCCTGCTGGCCGTACCGCGCTGCACGCGCCCGATGATCGCCGCCGCCGACGCGCCCGCCGCCGACCGCCGCTCCTGTGGCCGCACCGACACCGGCCATGTGCGCAGCCGGAACGAGGACGCCCTGCTGGTTCGCGATGACTTGGGGCTGTGGGCGGTCGCCGACGGCCTTGGCGGTCACGCAGCAGGCGATTACGCCAGCCAGATGATCGTCGAGCGCCTGGGCCGGCTGCAGCGACCGGCGCGCGTCGAGGACTTCGTCGAAGCGATCGAGGACACGCTCGAAGCAGTGAACGCTGAACTGCGGCACACGGCGCGCGCGCGCGGTGTCGATCTGATCGGTTCGACGGTCGCCGTGCTGGTCGAGCATCACGATTACATGCTGTGCGGCTGGGTCGGCGACAGCCGCGTCTACTGTTTTGAGGACGGCCAGCTGCGGCAGGCGACTCGCGACCATGCGCATGGCGTCGACATCGGATGGCCTGCCGAGACGGCCGGTGACATACGGCGTCCGCCGCCGCAGCCCGGCGGTGGCGTGCTGACCCGGGCGATCGGCGCCGAAGCACAGCTGTACATCGACTGGGTGGTCGCCGCGCGCCGTCCCGGCGCGCAGTTCCTCCTCTGCTCCGATGGCGTCAACAAGGAAATCGGCGACCGCGAACTGGAGGCGCTGTTTCGCGCCGACCTGGCGCCGCCGGAACTGATCGGCCGCCTGTTCGACACGGCGCTGGCGCGCGGCGCGCGGGACAATGTCACGGCGGTCGTGGTGCGCCTTGCCGGCTGAGCGTCGGCCGGTCGATGATCCAGACCGATGACGCTGCCAGTAGGCTCCAACGCCTGCGCGGACGGCGACGATGACCGGGTCCGGCGGTGCCCGGTGTACCCGCCGGCTGAAGGAGGTGACGTGAACCATCGCGAACAGGCGATCAACCAGGACCTGCAGATCCTGGCCGACGCCTACCGTCTGGGCCATATCCAGCGGCCCGAGTACCGCGCCCGCCGCCGCCACGTGCTGGCCGGCTGGCAGGCCATCGGCGATCCGCCTGCCGCTGCGCCTGCCGGACCGCCTGCTGATACCGCCGCGGCGGCACCAGCGGCAGACCGGCATCGCGCGCCCCCGCCCGGTGTGTCCGTGCCGGTAGCGGGCGGCACCCGCGGGTATCGCTATGGCATCGCGGTGCTGCTGCTGGCGCTGCTGCTGGTCGCCGGCCTCGTGTTCGCGGGCGTCACGCCGCAGCTGCCGGGCCTCGCGTCCTGATCCTGCGCGGCGCTGCGGCGGCAGCCCCCGCGCTTGCGATATCGTCAGCGCCCCATTCAACCGCCCGGCCGCCGGGTGAGTACCCGGAGTCCGCGATGACCGACACTGCCCCAGACGCCGCCACCCCGGCCGCGCCCGCCGCCATGCGGCTGCCGCTGTTCTTCCGGGCGATCGAGGCGCTGGATTCCGCAGCCCATCGACAGCTGCGCCTCCAGCCGAGGCAGTCGCATGCGTTCGCGCGCGGCAGCAATGCGGTGCCGTTGACCTTCAGCGAGATTCCGCTGGCCGCGCAGGAGTATCCGATCGTGTTCGCCGGCGAGGGCGAATGGCTGCATCTGGTGGCCCTGGTCGGGCTGGCCAGCGGCGACAACCTGTTCGTCGACGACGACGGCCGCTGGCTCGGTCGTTACGTGCCGGCGTATGTGCGCAGCTATCCGTTCGCGCTCGGGCAGGCCAATGGCGGCGACGACGCCTATGTGGTCGCCATCGACCCGACCGCCGACACGCTCGGCGGCGCCGACGGTGCGCCGCTGTTCGATGCTCACGGCGCGCAGGCGCCGACGCTGGAACACATGGTGCAGTTCCTCGGCGAGTATCAAGTGCAGATGACCCTGGCGCGACAGTTCGCCCGCAAGATGGCGGAACTGAATCTTCTGGCTGCCGTCGATGCCGACATCCGCACCCCGGCCGGCGCGCAGTTCGCGCTGTCCGGCCTGCGCGTGGTGGCGCGAGAGGCGCTGCAGCGGCTGCCGGATGCGGTGAAGCTCGAACTGTTCGGCAGCGAGTGGCTGGAGATGATCCACCACCACTTCGCCAGCCTGCGCAGCCTGCCGGCGTTGGTCGACCGGCTGGCGGCGCGCCGCAGCGCGACCCGCTGAAGACCCGTGCCGGCTGGCGCGCCGCCGCCACTCGCATCGGGCGGCGGCGGAAGGCGGAGTCTCAGACGTCGAGAATCAGGCCACGCTGGGTCATCAGCGCCAGCACGGCGTCGACTTCCTGCTGCAGGCTCATTTCGGCCGTCTTCAGCACCAGTTCCGGCGCGTTCGGCGCTTCATACGGATCATCGATGCCGGTGAAGTTCTTGATCTGGCCGGCACGAGCCTTCTTGTACAGGCCCTTCGGATCGCGCTTCTCGGCCTCTTCCAGCGGGCAGTCGACGTAGATCTCGATGAAGTCCATGCCGCTTTCGGCGTGCAGCGCCCGCACGGCATCGCGGTCAGCGCGGTACGGGCTGATGAAGCTCGACAGCGCGATCACGCCGGCGTCGGTGAACAGCTTGGCGATCTCGCCGATGCGGCGGATGTTTTCGGTGCGATCGGCCGCCGAGAAGCCGAGATTCTTGTTGATGCCGAGGCGGATGTTGTCGCCGTCGAGCCGGTAGCTGATCCGGCCGCGCTTCAGCAACTCCGCTTCCAGCGCCACGGCCACCGTGCTCTTGCCGCTGCCGGAAAAGCCGGTGAACCACAGGGTGGCGCCCTTCTGGCCGAGCACGCGGTAGCGGTCGGCGCGGCTGATTTCGCCGTGGTGCCAGTGGACGTTGGTGGCGATCTGTTCGGTCATGCGGATTCCTGCAGGTTTTTGTCGGTCGTGGGGGTTGGCGCGGCGCGACTGTACCGGTCGCTGCGCGTCGTGGGAACGGGGCGGGAGCGGTCAGCCGTACAGCGCGCGGTACTGGCGCGCGGCGGCCGTCCAGCCGAAGTCGCGGCTCATGCCGGCGTGGATCAGGCTCAGGCGGCTGGCTTCATCGCGGATCAGCTCGACGCCGCGCGTCACGCCCCAGACCACGCCGCCGACGTCGGCATGCTCGAACACGACGCCGGTAGCCGTGCCCTGCTTGAGCGTGCGCGGCGTCGCGTCGGTGACGGTATCGGCCAGACCGCCGGTGCGGTGGACGACCGGCACCGTGCCGTAGCGCTGGCTGTACATCTGGTTCAGCCCGCAGGGCTCGAAGCGCGACGGCATCAGGAACAGGTCGGCGCCGGCCTCGATGCGATGGGCCAGACCTTCGTCGAAGCCGAGCTTGAGCCCGATTCGCCCCGGAGCCTGCAGCGCCTCGCGGGCCAGCGCGTTCTCCAGCGGCTTGTCGCCGCTGCCAAGCACGACGAGCTGGATCGGCAGCTTCAGCAGCTCGGGCCGGGCGGCGAGCAGCAGGTCGAAGCCTTTCTGGTCGGTCAGCCGGCCGATCATGCCGACCACGACCGCGTCCTCGTCCTGCGGCAGACCCAGTTCCTGCTGGACCGCCCGGCGATTGGCGCGCTTGCCGGCGCGTACCGAGCCGGCGCTGTAGGTCTGCACCAGGTGCGGATCGCGGGCCGGATTCCACAACTGGTCGTCGATGCCGTTGAGAATCCCGCTCAGCCGCGGCGACAGGTGCTCCAGCAGCCCTTCGAAGCCGTGGCCGAACGCCGGTGTGCGGATCTCCCGCGCGTAGGTCGGGCTGACGGTGGTGATCGCATCGGAGAACACCAGGCCCGCCTTCAGCATCGACATCTGGCCGTGGAATTCGACCCCGTCCAGCGACCACCAGCCGGGCGGCAGGCCCAGCGCATTGAACTGGCTGCGCGGAAACACGCCGCCGTAAGCGAGGTTGTGGATCGTGAACACGCAGCGCGGTGCGTCGTCGCGCAGCTTGAGCCAGGCCGGCACCAGGCCGGTCTGCCAGTCGTGGCCGTGCACGACATCCGGCTTCCAGCCGCCGACTTCGCCCATCGCCAGCCGCGCCACTGCTTCGCTGAAGCAGCCGAAGCGCCAGGCGTTGTCCGGCCACGGCCGGTGGTGCGGATCGTGGTAGGGGTCGCCATCACGGGCATACAGCCACGGGTAGTCGATCAGCCAGTACGTCACCGGCGAATCGGGCAGGCGGCCGCTCCAGACGGTGAAGCGCTGGCCGCGCACCACCAGTTCGCCAAGCCGCAGCGGCTCGACCAGCCGGGCCAAGGTGCCGCGATAGGCGGGCATCACCACGCGGACATCGATGCCGAGCGCGGCCAGCGCGCCGGGGAGGGCGCCGGCAACATCGGCGAGACCGCCGGTCTTGACCAGCGGCACGGCTTCACTGGCAGCGAACAGAAGCTTCATCGGCACAAGCATCCGGGCAATGCGGGGCTCAATCTTCCAGCATCTCGGGGGTCACCAGGGTGACGCCGGATTTCGTCACGTGATACCAGCTGGCATTGCCGGCCGTGCCTTCGCCGATCTCCGTGCCGTCCGGGATCACGCAGCCCTCGTCGATCACGGCCTTGTTGATGCGGCAATTGCGGCCGATGGTGACGCCGGGCAGCACCACCGACTGGGCGATCGAACTGCCGGTTTCGACCCGCGTGTTGTTGAACAGCACCGAATTGCGCACTTCCGCGCCGGCGATGATGCAGCCGGCGCTGACCATCGAATCGATCGCGAAGCCGCGTGCGTCCGGCTTGTCGAGGATGAACTTGGCCGGCGGCAGCTGCACGGCGTGGGTCCAGATCGGCCACTGGGTGTCATAGAGGTTGAGTTCCGGCAGTACGTCGGTCAGTTCCAGATTGGCCTTCCAGAACGCATCGACGGTGCCGACATCGCGCCAGTAGCCCTGACGGCTTGCGTCATAGAGATCGCGGAACGGGTAGGCGAAGACATCGGATTCGGCGATCGCCCGAGGGATGATGTCGTGGCCGAAGTCATGGCTGGATTCGCTGACGCCGGCGTCCTTCGACAGCGTGTCGAGCAGGAAGCGGGCGTCGAACACGTAGATGCCCATGCTGGCCAGCGCCACGTCAGTCTTGCCGGGCATCGGCTTCGGCTGCAGCGGCTTTTCGTCGAAGGCCACCACGCGGTTGCTGGCGTCCACCGTCATCACGCCGAATTCGGTGGCATCGTCGAGCGGCACCTCGAGGCAGCCAACTGTCACCTTGGCGTTGTTGGCAACGTGCTGGGCGATCATCGGACCGTAGTCCATCTTGTAGATGTGATCGCCAGCCAGGATCAGCACATGCGCCGGCTGGTGCTGCCGGATGAACGGGATGTTCTGGTAGACCGCATCGGCCGTGCCGATGTACCAGCTGGTGCCTTCGCTGCGTTGCTCGGCCGGCAGCAGCTCGACGAACTCGCCGAACTGGCCGCGCATGAAACCCCAGCCCATCTGCAGATGGCGGATCAGCGCATGGCTCTTGTACTGCGTCAGCACGCCGACCCGGCGCACGCCGCTGTTGATGCAGTTCGACAGCGTGAAATCGATGATCCTGAACTTGCCGCCGAACGGTACCGCCGGCTTGGCGGTATTGGCGGTCAGCTGCTTCAGCCGCGAACCGCGGCCGCCGGCCATCACCAGCGCCAGGGTCTCGCGCGTCGCGCGGCTGACAAAACGTCCTTCCGGTGGTGTCGACACTGCTGCTGGTCTCCGGGGCCCGGGGCCCCTGTGGCGTGAACTATGATCGCCCGGTTCGCCTGCGCCGACGGCATCGGCGGGCCCGGTGGCCGCTGCCGTGCACCTGTCCGGTGCGACGGCAGGCACGAAGCATGCGAATTCGATGCCAGCGGACGCCGATCGGCGGCGTTTGCGCCCCATCATCGTTCACCGCCCGCGACCGCGCCCTTCCATGAGTCGCTCCTTCGAACCCCCGTCCGCACCGATGCTCCAGGAACAGCCGCGCGACAGCCGGCTCGATGCGCTGGTGCGTGGCGAGCCGGTCGATGCCTTTGCCGTGCTTGGCCGCCACGACGGCCGGCTGCGCTGCTTCCAGCCCGGCGCCCGGCAGGTCGAGGTGCTCGACGCCGACGGCCGGCTGCTCGGCGCGTTGCACGGCCCGCGTGGCGATGGCCTGTTCGAGGCGAGCCTGACGGTGCCGGACGGCTACCGGCTGCGCATCCACTGGCCGGACACCGTGCAGGACACCGAAGACCCGTACAGCTACGGCCTGCTGCTCGGCGAACTGGACCTGCACCTGTTCGGCGAGGGCCGGCACCGCGAACTGGGCCGGGTGATGGGCGCGCAGCCGCTATGTCTCGACGGCGTGCCCGGCGTCCGTTTCGCGGTCTGGGCACCGAACGCGCGGCGGGTGTCGGTGGTCGGCGATTTCAATCTCTGGGACGGCCGCCGCCATGTGATGCGACGGCGCATCGAGGCCGGCATCTGGGAATTGTTCGTGCCGAGACTGGCGGCTGGCGCGCGCTACCAGTTCGAACTGCTCGGCGCCGATGGCGACCGCTGGCTGAAGGCCGATCCGTTCGCCCGGCAGACCGAAGCACCGCCCGGCACCGCGTCGGTGGTCGCGGCGCCGGTCGCACCGGTGGCGGCGCTGATTGAGCGTGCCCGTCGCCAGCAGCGTGATGCGCCGCTTTCGATCTACGAGGTGCATGCCGGGTCCTGGCAGCGCGACGATTTCGGCCACGGGCCGGCGCCGGACTGGGACGCGCTGGCCACGCGGCTGATCCCGTACGTGGCC
>CAYPJK010000150.1:0-7006 GCA_964411025.1 uncultured Nevskia sp. | reverse complement strand
ACCACGCAGGTGTAGGGCGCGAGCGCGACGGGCCACACGATGCCCTCCTCGTCGTGGCTCTGCTCCACGGCCGCGGCGAGCGTCCGCCCAACGCCCAGCCCGTAACAACCCATCACGACCGGCGCCATCTTCTGGAAGCAGGTACCGGCGATGACGATCAGATCGGCCTGGCGCGGCGACGCGCGGATCACTTCCGAACCGAAACGGGCCAGGTCATGCACCGCCGTGAACGCGGTGGCCATTTCGACATAGCAGCAGGAAATGCCGAAGTTGTACGGCCAGCTCGAGATCTTGCGGCTCCAGGTGACGAGGTCCGAAAGCTTGGTCAGGACGATGTTCTTGCGAACCTCGTCTTCGATGTAGCCCTCGCCAGCGTTGACGCCGGGTGGGGTCGGGGAGTGCGTCTTGCCGTTCTTGTCGATGCGCTTGAGAGCGTATTCCATGGTCGCGAAGGTTCAGTTCTTGATAGGCGCGGGCGGCACGACGATGTCGGCCGGCGGATCGAGCTGCGGCAGGCTGCGTTTCCCGGCACGCGACTTCGGCGCCCAGTCCAGGCCACCCAGCCGCCAGACATAGACGAGGCCGATCAGCAGTACCCCAATGAAAATGCAGGCTTCGATGAAACCGGCCCAGCCGCTTTCGCGAACCGACACCGCCCAGGCATACAGGAACACCGCTTCGAGATCGAAAATCACGAAGAACATCGCGACCAGGTAGAACTTGGCCGAAAAACGCAAATGTCCGCCGCCGACACCGACGACGCCGGATTCGAAAGCTTCGTTTTTGGCGCGGCCGTTGTTCCGGCTGCCGAGCACCGATGACAGGCCCACCATCAGCGCCACGACGAAGATGACCGCCGCGACATAAATGCCGAAGGCCCAGGTCTGGGGTGTAAACGCGGTCAGGAATTCCACGTCTGATCGTTCTCTCAAGATCGCTGGCACTTAGCCCGAATCCCGACGTCGATGAAGCCTCAAAACGTCGCGGCAAGGGGTCTTTTTTCAGATGATCGGTATGATACGCAGAACAACTTCCCGATGACACCCTGTCTCGGGCTCCACGCGACGACCCTTCCTTGTCCAATCTGATCATCCGCCTGAAAGCCCAGGAGGACCGGCGTCTGCGCGCCGGCCATCTGTGGATCTATTCCAACGAAATCGACACCGCGCGCACGCCGATCAAGGGTGTTGCGGCGGGCAGCCTGTGCCGCTTCGAGGACGGCCGCGGCAAGCCGATCGGCGCCGGCTACATCAATCCGCAGGCGCTGCTCTGCGGTCGGCTGCTGACCGGTCAGTACGACGCCGTGTTCGACGCAGACTGGCTGTCCCGGCGCCTGGCCGCCGCCGCCGCGCTGCGTGCGCGGCTGTATCCGACCCCGCATTACCGACTGGTGTTCGGTGAAGCCGACGGCCTGCCGGGGCTGGTCGTCGATCGCTACGGCGATGTGCTGGTGGTGCAGATCGGGACCGCCGGCATGGAGCACCTGAAAGGCCGGCTGATCGAGGCCCTGCAGGCGACGTTCCAGCCGCGCGGCATCGTGCTGCGCAACGACAGCGCTGCCCGCGAGGCCGAGAACCTGCCGCTGTACGTCGAGGAAGTCGGCGACGTTCCGGAAACGGTGGTCATCGAGGAATCCGGCGTGAAGGTCGAGATCGCCATGCGTGGCGGCCAGAAGACCGGCTGGTTCTTCGACCAGCGCGACAACCGCGACCGCCTGGCCCGCTACATCAAGCCGGATTCGGCCGTGCTGGACGTCTTTTCCTACGCCGGCGGCTGGGCGCTGCGAAGCCTTGGTCACGGCGCAGCGAACGCGACCTGCGTGGATTCCTCGGCACCGGCGCTGGCCGCCGCCGAGCGCAATGCCGCGCTCAACGGCCGCACGCTGGAAACGCTGAAAGGCGACGCGCTGGAGGTCATGAAACAGTTGGCGGTCGACGGCCGCCGCTTCGACGTCGTTGTCGTCGATCCGCCGGCGCTGATCAAGCGCAAACGGGATCACGAGGAGGGCCTGGGCCTTTACGGCCGGCTGAACCGGGCGGCACTGAACCTGCTGACACCGGGCGGCGTGCTGGTGTCCTGCTCCTGCTCGCACCATCTGGCGGCCGATGAACTGCAGCGCGTGCTGCTGCGCGAATCGCGGGCGGCGGCCAAGCGCCTGCAGATCCTCGAAACGCTGGAACAGGGGCCGGACCACCCGGTCCATCCGGCGATTCCGGAAACCCGCTACCTGAAGGGCTACATCGTCACCACGATCAACGAGCAGGTCGGCTAGCATCGCGGGCTGCCGGGCCACCACTCCTCCAGACCGCATGCTGACCCATCCCGACATCAACCCGGTCGCCCTCGCGCTCGGGCCGGTCAAGATCCACTGGTACGGGATCATGTACCTGCTCGGTTTCGCCGGTTTCTACTGGTTGAGCGTGCGTCGCGGGCGCTATCCCTGGCTGTCGTTCTGGACGCCGGAGCGCATCTCCGACGTGCTGTTCTATGGCGTGATCGGCGTGATCCTCGGCGGCCGGATCGGCTACACGTTCTTCTACAACGTCGATTCCGCCGGGCACCTGATCTTCCTGAAAGACCCGGCGGTGATCTTCCGGATCTGGGAAGGCGGCATGTCCTTCCACGGTGGCCTGATCGGCGTGCTGGTGGCGATGCAGGTCTACGCGGTCCAGCACCGCCTGAGCTTCTGGACGGTCACCGACTTCATCGCCGTCGCCGTGCCGTTCGGGCTGCTGACCGGGCGCATCGGCAACTTCATCAACGGCGAGCTGTTCGGCGCGCCAACCGACCTGCCCTGGGGCATGGTGTTTCCGGCCTTGAAGGATGGCATTCCGCGCCACCCGAGCATGCTGTACGAGGCGGCGCTCGAAGGTCTGGCGATGCTGGCCATTCTCTGGTGGTTCGGCTCCCGGAAGCGGCCGAGGATGGCGATCAGCGGCCTGTTCCTGATGCTCTACGGCACGTTCCGCTTCGCGGTTGAATTCGTCCGCGTGCCGGACAGCCAGCTCGGTTATCTCTACGGCACCGGCTGGTTCACGATGGGCATGCAGCTATGCCTGCCGATGCTGGCCTTGGGGGCTGCCTTCATGATCGTCGGCTACCGTCGCAATCAGGATTAAGTCTGTGCGCCAATATCTTGATCTGATGAAGCTTGTTCTGGAAACCGGCGTCGACAAGAGCGACCGCACCGGGACCGGCACGCGGTCGATCTTCGGCCACCAGATGCGCTTCGACCTGGCCGATGGCTTTCCGCTGGTCACCACCAAGAAGCTGCACCTGCGCTCGATCATCATCGAGCTGCTGTGGTTCCTCCGGGGCGATACCAATATCGCCTGGCTGAAGGAAAACGGCGTGTCGATCTGGGACGAATGGGCCGGCGCCGATGGCGAGCTGGGCCCGGTGTACGGGCGCCAATGGCGGTCGTGGCCGACCGCTGACGGCCGCCACATCGACCAGATCCAGCAGCTGCTGGGGCAGATCCGCAAGACGCCGGATTCCCGTCGTCTGCTGGTCTCGGCCTGGAACGTCGGCGAACTCGACCAGATGGCGCTGATGCCCTGCCACGCGCTGTTCCAGTTCTATGTTGCGAACGGCCGGCTGAGCTGCCAGCTGTACCAGCGCAGCGCCGACATCTTCCTCGGCGTGCCGTTCAACATCGCCAGCTACGCGCTGCTGACCTTGATGATCGCCCAGGTCTGCGGCCTCGCTCCCGGAGACTTCATCTGGACCGGCGGCGACTGCCACCTGTACAGCAACCATCTCGATCAGGCCCGGCTGCAGCTCGGCCGCGAACCGCGCGGGCTGCCGACGATGACGCTGAACCCGGCTGTCACCGACCTGTTCGCGTTCCGGCCCGAGGACTTCACGCTTGCCGGGTACGACCCGCATCCACACATCAAGGCACCGGTCGCCGTCTGATTCGTCCAGAAAGCCATGTCTTTCAAGGTCTTGGCGGCTGTTCTTCTGGCAATCTCCAGTTGCGGTGCGCACGCGAAGAACCCGCCGTATCCACGCGGCAGCGTTGAGGAACTGTTCCCGACGCCGCCGCGACCGGTCGAGCACCAGTACCGGGTCGATGACCGCAGCATCCACTACTGGCAGATCGGCGGCGGCCCGGCGCGCATCCTGTTCCTGCACGGCACCCCCGGCGACTGGAAGGCCTGGGCGCATTACCTGGCCGATCCCGAACTGCAGCAGCGAGCCACGCTGATCGCCGTCGACCGACCCGGCTTCGGCGCTTCCGATCCCGGCCGTGTCGCGCCATTGATGGCGGATCAGGCGCGGCTGCTGGCGCCGCTGCTCGAAGGGCCCGGCGCGCCAACCGTGATCGTCGGCCACTCGCTCGGCGGGCCGATCGGCGCCGAACTGGCGATGCGCTACCCGCAGCTGGTGCGCGGCGCGGTGCTGGTGGCGCCATCGATCGACCCGAATACCGAACAGCCGCGCTGGTACAACGAAGCGATGACCCTGTGGCTGGTACGCGCCATCGCGCCGAAGGAATTCGCCTGGTCGAACGACGAGATCATGGTGCTGGTCGGCGAGCTGGAGAAGCAGACGCCGCGCTGGGCAAGCTTGAAGATGCCGATCACCATCGTCCAGGGTGCGAAGGACGAACTGGTCGATCCGAAAACCGCCGACTACGCCGAAAAAGTGCTTCCGAAGTCGAACGGAAAAATCGTCGTGGTGCCGGATCAGGGGCACTTCGTGCTGTGGAATCGTCCAGATCTGGTGACCCGAGAAATCATCGACGTGCTCGATCGCACGCAGACTGCCGCCGCCCGATGAACCTGACCCTGATTGCGGCGCTGGCCGCCAACCGCACCATCGGCCGCGACGGCGACCTGCCTTGGCGGCTGCCGGACGACCTGAAGCGCTTCAAGCGTCTGACGCTCGGCACGATCGTGCTGATGGGCCGCAAGACCTGGGACTCGCTGGGGCGGCCGCTGCCGGATCGCGACAACTGGGTGCTCAGCCGCGACCCGGCGTTCAAGCCGGCCGGTGCCACCGTGTTCGCCACCCTCGATCAGGCCCTGAACGCCGCGCAGGGACGTGCGCTGATGGTGATCGGTGGCGCCGAGCTGTATCGCCAGACCGTGCCGCTGGCCAGCCGGCTGGAGCTGACCGAAGTGCAGGCCGAGGTTGACGGCGATACCTGGTTTCCCGCCATCGACCCGGCCGACTGGATCGAAACCGCCGTCGAGCCGCATGCCGCCGACGAGCGCCATCCGCTGCCCTTCCGGTTCGTGACCCTGGATCGCCGCGGCTGAAACGATTACCCATCACCGGCTGCGGTGGGCGTTCGCCATCGGTACACTCGTGCACTTTTTGCACCCACCGGAGCCCGAGATGGCCGACCTCAAAGCGCAGTTCGAACAAGCCCAGAAAGACGTCAAGACCCTGACCAAGAAGCCCAGCAACGACGACTTGCTGACGCTGTACTCGCTGTTCAAGCAGGGCAGCAGCGGCGATGTCACGGGCTCGCGGCCCGGCATGCTGGACATGGTCGGCCGCGCCAAGTACGACGCCTGGGCCGGCCTCTAGGGCACCCCGTCCGATGAGGCGATGAAGAAATACATCGCCAAGGTCAAGGCGCTGCTGGGCTGAACGCCAGCCCGGCCATCGCGGCCGGGTATCGAGCCGGACCGCTTGCCTGGCAGGGCAAGCGGATCAGTTCCGACCCGCGTAATCCCGGGCGAACTGCTGGGCCACACGGCCCGATCGCGAAGCGCGGTTCAGCGCCCAGCGCTGCGCCAGTACCTTGATCTCGTCGTTCCACGCGCTGACGCCGAGCCGGCCCAGATGCAGCCGCACCGCGTCGATGTACTGGCTCTGGGTGAACGGCTGGAAGCTCAGCCACAGCCCGAAGCGTTCCGACAGCGCGACCTTTTCCTCGGTCGATTCGCCCGGATTCAGCTCGTCGTTTTCCCAGCGATGCTCGGCGTTGTCGCTCTTCAGCTGTGGCGTCAGGTGGCGGCGATTGCTGGTTGCGTAGATCAGCACGTTCTCGGCCGGCTCCTCGATGCCGCCATCGAGCGCGGCCTTCAGCTGGGTCAGCGCCTTGTCGTTGGCGGAAATCGAGAAATCGTCAACGTACAACACAAAGCGCTCGGCGCGGCCGCGCAGCGGCGCGACGACGTCCGGCAGATCGACCAGATCCTGCGGCTGCACTTCGACCAGCCGCAGGCCACGCGGCGCGAACTCTGTCAGCAGCGCCTTCACCAGCGACGACTTGCCGGTGCCGCGCGAGCCGGTCAGCAGGATGTGATTGGCAGGCCGGCCCGCGACGAACTGCTCGGTGTTGGCGACCGCCGCCGCCTTCTGGCGGTCGATGCCGAGCAGTTGGTCGAGCCGGGTCGTCGCCGGATGGGCGATCGGCTGCAGGGCGCCATTCCGCCAGCGGTAGGCGATCGCATCGCCGGCGCTCGGAGCCGCGGTCATCAGAACAGCTGGGTCTTGGAGACGTCGAGCACCTTCGGCGGCTCGCGCGAGACGATCCAGTCGCCGGTGATCATCTCGGCGTAGCTCATGCCGGGGCCGACCATCGGATAGACGCCAGCGTCGCGGTCAATGATCACTTCGAGGAAGGCGGGGCCGGGGAAGGCGACGAACTCGCCGACGACGCGCTCGATGTCGGCCGGGTTCGACAGCTGCACCGCGTACTCGAAGCCATCGGCCTGCGCCGACTTCACGAAATCCTTCTTGTGCAGCGTCTTGTCGCTGGCCGAGAAGCGGCTTTCATGGAACAGCTTCTGCCACTGGCGGACCATGCCGTCGCCGGAATTGTTCAGCACCACGACCTTGATCGGCAGGCCGTAGTTGGTGATGGTTTCCATCTCGCCGATGTTCATCCGCACCGAGGCGTCGCCGTCGATGTCGACCACCATCTTGCCGGGGTTGGCGAACTGCGCGCCGATTGCGGCCGGCAGGCCGAAGCCCATCGTGCCGAGCCCACCCGAGTTGATCCACCGGCGCGGCTGCGGGAAGTCGTAGTACTGCGCGGTCCACA
>CAYPJK010000149.1:0-7029 GCA_964411025.1 uncultured Nevskia sp. | reverse complement strand
TGTCGCCGTCGACGGTCGCACTGTTGAACGAGGCGGCGACCGCCGACTTCAGCAGCCAGTCGGTGGCTTCGGCCGTCAGGCGGGCATCGGTGCCGACGTAGGCCAGCAGCGTCGCCATGTTCGGATAGATCATGCCGACACCCTTGGCGATGCCGGTGACCGTGACCAGCCCCTGCGAGGTCGCCACCGTTCGGCTCGCGCCTTTCGGCACCGTGTCAGTGGTCATGATCGCGCGTGCCGCCGCATTCCAGGCATCGGCCTTGAGGCTGGCAACCGCCTTCGGAATTGCCTCGACCATCCGCGAAACCGGCAGCTGCTGACCGATCACGCCGGTGGAGAACGGCAGCACCTGCGACGGCTCGCAGCCGATGGCGGCCGCCACCGCCGCCGCCGTCTCGCGCGCATTGGCGAGCCCCTGCGCGCCGGTTGCGGCATTGGCATTGCCGGCATTGATCAGCAGCGCGCGAATGCTGGCGGTCGCCGCCAGCCGTTCGCGGCAGACCTGCACCGGGGCGGCGCAGAAGGCGTTCTGGGTGAACATGCCGGCGACCCGCGAACCGGGCGCCAGTTCGATCACCAGCAGGTCCTGGCGACCGGGCTTCTTGATGGCCGCTTCAGCGGAGCCAAGACGGACACCGGCGACCGGCGCGAGCGGACCGGGCGCTTCAAGATTGACGGGCATCGGGAATCTCTCGGAGTCAGACCAGCGCGCCGTGGCACTGCTTGAACTTCTTGCCGGAGCCGCAGGGGCAGGGATCATTGCGGCCGACCTTGGCGAACTCGCCGCCCGCTGCAAGCGGGCGGGTCACGGCGGGCGGCGGCGTCAGCGGCCGACCCGCTGGCGACGGAGTGGACGGGGGCGGCGGCGGTGCCAGTTCCGGAACCGCCTCGGCCACCGCCGACTGAGCATCGGCATGCTGGAATTCCATCGGCCGTGCAGCGTTGCGGCGGGCCTCTTCGAGCGCCTGCACTTCGGCTTCCGTCAGGATCTGGATGCGCGACAGCCGCGAGATCACCTCGTGCTTGAAGCGGGCCAGCATGTCGTTGAACATCGTGAAGGCTTCGCGCTTGTACTCTTGCTTCGGGTCCTTCTGCGCATAGCCGCGCAGGTGGATGCCGAGCCGCAGGTAGTCCATCGCCGCCAGATGCTCGCGCCAGTAAGTGTCGATCACCCGCAGCAGCGTTTCGCGCTCGAACGATTCCAGCACCTGATCCCCAATCTTGGCCTTCTTGTCGGCATAGGTCAGTGCCAGCGCTTCGACGATCTTGGCGGTGATCTTCTTGTCGTCGATCTGGTTGTCCTGCTCGACCCATTCGCGGATCGGCAACGCCAGCGCGAAATCCTTGCGCAGCGCTTCCTCCAGACCGTCGAGCGTCCACAGCTCTTCCGGGCTCTGCGGCGGCACATGCGCGGCGACCACGGCAGCGACCACATCGTTGCGGATGTCGTCGATCATCGGCGTGACGACGGTGGCGCCCATCAGCTCGTCGCGCAGCTCGTAGATCGCCTTGCGCTGGTCGTTGGCGACGTTGTCGTACTCGAGCAGGTTCTTGCGGATGTCGAAGTTGTGCGCTTCCACCTTGCGCTGCGCGGTCTCGATCGAGCGCGTCACCATGCGCGCTTCCAGCGCCTCGCCTTCCTGCATGCCGAGGCGCTGCAGCAGGCCGCGCATCGACGGCGGCGCGAAAATCCGCATCAGCGTGTCGTCGAGCGACAGGTAGAAGCGGGTGGCGCCCGGATCGCCCTGACGGCCGGATCGGCCTCTGAGCTGGTTGTCGATGCGCCGCGATTCGTGGCGCTCGGAGCCGATCACGTACAGGCCGCCGGCCGCCTTGACCTGCTCGTGACGCTGCTTCCAGGCGCTGCGCGCGGCGTCCCGGGCGGCGACATCGTCGTCCGGGATCGTGTGCAGTTCGGCTTCCAGCGAGCCACCGAGCACGATGTCGGTACCGCGGCCGGCCATGTTGGTGGCGATCGTCACTGCACCCGCGCGGCCGGCCTGGGCGACGATTTCCGCTTCGCGCTCGTGCTGCTTGGCGTTCAGCACCTCGTGGGCGATGCCCTTCTGCGTCAGAAGACCGGACAGCAGTTCGGAGGTTTCGATGCTGGCCGTGCCGACCAGGATCGGCTGGCCCTTGGCATGCACTTCCTCGATGTCCTTGATCACCGCATCGAACTTGCCCTTGGCGCCGATGTAGATCAGGTCGCCGCGGTCGTCGCGGATCATTGGCCGGTTGGTCGGAATGACCACGACTTCCAGGTTGTAGATGCTCTGGAACTCGAACGCTTCGGTATCGGCGGTGCCGGTCATGCCGGACAGCTTGGCGTACAGCCGGAAGTAGTTCTGGAAGGTGATCGAGGCGAGCGTCTGGCTTTCCTGCTGGATCTGCACGCCTTCTTTCGCTTCCACGGCCTGGTGCAGGCCATCGGACCAGCGGCGGCCGGACATCATGCGGCCGGTGAACTCGTCGATGATCACCACCTGGCCGCCGCGCACGATGTACTCGACATCCTTGCGGTACAGGTGGTGGGCGCGCAGCAGCGCATTCAGGTGATGGACCAGCACGATGCGGCTGGCGTCGTACAGGCTTTCGTCCTCGCCGAGCAGGCCAGCGGCGCGCAGCAAATCCTCGACGTGCTCGTGGCCCGCCTCGGACAGGTGCACCTGCTTGCCTTTCTCCTCGACGTGGAAATCGCCTTCGGGATCTTCCTCGTCCTTCTGCCGCTTGAGCTTCGGGATCAGCGCGTTCAGCTTGCGCCAGAGCTCCGGATCATCGTCGGTGGGGCCGGAAATGATCAGCGGCGTGCGCGCCTCGTCGATCAGGATCGAGTCGACTTCGTCGATCACCGCGTAGTTCAGGCCGCGCTGCACCTTCTCGTCGAGCGAGAAAGCCATGTTGTCGCGCAGGTAGTCGAAGCCGAACTCGTTGTTCTGGCCGTAGGTGATGTCGCAGGCGTAGGCGGCGCGCTTTTCCTCGGTGCCCTGGCCCGACACCACGACGCCGACCGTCATGCCGAGGAAGCGGAAGATGCGGCCCATCCACTCGGCGTCGCGGCGGGCCAGGTAGTCGTTGACGGTGACCACGTGCACGCCGCGGCCCGACAGCGCATTGAGATAGGTCGGCAAGGTGGCGACCAGGGTCTTGCCTTCACCGGTGCGCATCTCGGCAATCTTGCCTTCGTGCAGCGCGGCACCGCCGATCAGCTGCACGTCGAAATGACGCATGTTCATCACGCGCTTGCCGGCTTCGCGGACGACCGCAAACGCGTCGGCACGGAGATCGTCGAGCGTTTCGCCCTTGGCCAGCCGCTCGCGCAGCACTACGGTCTGGTGGCCCAGTTCCTCGTCCGACATCGCGGCGTACTTCGGCTCCAGCGCGTTGACCACGCTGACCACGGCACTGAGGCGCTTGACGATACGTTGATTGCGGCTGCCGAAAATGCGCGCCAGAAAGTTGTTGAACATGGGTTCCGAAGTCTGAGTGCAGCGCGGGCGAAAAGCCGCCCGGTTCAAACGAAAGGCGTCGATTATGCCTCAGAGCTTTGGCGCGGCTGTTTCGCTTTCAATAGCGCGCGTCCGGGGCAGAAAAAGTGTGTCTTGCGCGAAGATCGCGACGACCGCGAGGAAACCCGGGCAAGAAAAACGTTTCGGACCCGCGCTGGAACAAAGGCTGGGCCGGGAGCGAAGACACCGCGTTCTGGAGCGCGAGCCTGATGGTCAGGCAACTCGGCTCGGCCCACTCAGTGCGCCGATTCGAGGTACTGCGCCGGGTTGACCGTGTTGCCGTTCAGCACCAGCTCGAAGTGCACGTGGGGTCCGGTCGAACGGCCGGTCGAACCCATCAGCGCGATCTGCTGGCCCTTCAGCACGCGGTCGCCGGGCTTCACCAGCAGCTTCGAGTTGTGACCGTAGCGGGTGCGGTAGCCGTTGCCGTGATTGATTTCGACCAGCTGGCCGTAGCCGTTTTCCGCTTGCGCGGCCGTGACGATGCCGCTGGCCACCGCCATCACCGGCGTGCCTTCGGCGGCGGCGAAATCGATGCCCGGATGCGAGGTCCGCAGGCCGGTGAACGGATCGGTGCGGCTGCCGTAGCCGGAGGTGATGTAGCCGGCGTCGACCGGCCAGCCGCTCGGCTTGACCTCGCGCTGCATGCGGCTGGCCAGCAGCAGATCTTCCAGCACCCGCATCTGCCGCTCGCGGTCACCCAGCAGGGTCTGCAGGCGGTCCAGCGAGCCGATCACGTCGGCCAGCACGGCCGGCGAGCCGGAGGCCTCGGTTTCCGGGCCACCGACCGGCGGCGGCTGCTCGAAATTGAATTCGCCCGGATCGATGTTGGCGATCTGCGTCAGTCGGGCACCAGCGGCATCGAGCCGGATCACGTGCGCCTGCAGCTGCGCGATGCGGCGCGCCAGCGCACTGGCGTCTTCCTCGGCCTTGGCGCGGGCCTGCGCCAGTTCCTCGCGCTGCTGCGAGAAGGCCTCGTCCCAGGCACCGACGACCTGTTTCGGCAGCAGGCCGCGGTCAGAATGCAGGCTCAAGCCGGCAAAGAAGCTCAGGCCCAGCAGGCCCAGACCGGCAACCGCCAGCGGCAGCCAGGTCAGCACCCTGTTCGGGTCGAGTCTCAGCCGCCAGGTCCGACCCCGGCTATGGCTGACAAGGATAATATCCATGCCACGCTTCATCCACGATTACGGCCCGCTGCTACCGGGCGACACTTTTCATGCACGCGGACGACGATCGCCTCGGCGCACACCTTGCTCTCCCCGGGTCCCCGGTCCAGCGCCTGCTTCAGCAGGCTGACCGGCTCACGGTCATCCAGACGATGATCCGCGACTGGGCGCACGAACCGCTGGCCAGCGCGCTGAGCGTGGCCAACGAGCGTGAGGACATGGTGGTGATTCATGTCGCTTCGGCTGCCGCACACACCCAGCTTCGTTACCGCACGCAGGAATTGATCCAATTCCTGCGGCAGAAGCTGGCGTCGCCCGCCTTGCGTGTTGATATCCGGGTGCGACCGGCGTCACACCCCCCACGCAAACCTGACGATTGACCCGAGTCTAAGCGCGGCATCGAACGCCGTGCAAGCGCTCGATCAGGCCGGCAGCGGATTCGAACTGCTGTAAAAAGCCGGCGTCCTGCTATCAACGTCGTCGAAAACGACGTGTTCCCAAGCGGACGGGTTGGCAAGCAGCGCCCGTGCCAGCTTGTTGTTCAAGGCATGGCCCGACTTGAATGCGGTGTAGGCGCCGAGCAGCGGGTGGCCGATCAGGTACAGGTCGCCCACGGCGTCAAGAATCTTGTGACGGACGAATTCGTCGTCGTAGCGCAGGCCGTCGTGGTTCAGCACCCGGAACTCGTCGACCGCCACGGCATTTTCCAGGCTGGCGCCGAGCGCCAGACGCCGCGAGCGCAGAAACTCGAATTCCTTCATGAAGCCGAAGGTGCGCGCGCGGCTGACTTCGCGGATGTAGGCCGGGGTGGAAAATTCGACCGAGGCGCTCTGCGCCGTCGAATTGATCAGCGGGTGATCGAACTCGATGTTGAACGTGAGGCGGAAGCCGTCATACGGCTCCAGGCGCGCCCACTTGTCGCCATCCTGCACCTGTACCGGCGCCTTCAGGCGGATGAAGCGCTTCGGCGCGTCCTGCTCCTGAATTCCGGCGGACTGGATCAGGAACACGAACGGCGATGCCGAGCCATCCATGATCGGAATTTCGGCGGCCGACAACTCGACGTAGCAGTTGTCGATTCCCAGCCCGGCAAGCGAGGACATCAGATGCTCGACGGTGGCGACCTTGACGCCGTCCTCGATCAGGTTCGACGACAGCGTGGTTTCGCCGATGGCCATCGCGCTGGCGCGAACCTCGCGCGGCGGTTGCAGGTCGACCCGGCGGAACACTATGCCGGTGTCGGCCGGGGCCGGCAGCAGGCTCATGTAGACCTTCTGGCCACTGTGCAGGCCGATGCCGCTGACACGGACGGGCGAGCGAAGCGTTCTTTGGCGGATCATCGACGGAAGTCCGGACAGGCGGCCCGCTCTGGCGGCGGATCGAGGGAGAGTGTGAGCCTTTCGACCCGGATTCTAGCATCCGGTTCCCGCACCAATGCCGCAGCGCAGCACGACGGCGCGGGCGGCTCGGACGCCCTGAGGCGGATGGCCGGAATCGCCGGGGACAGACCAGCAAGCCGGTGCGCGACGGGCGAGATCGCGCACCGGCTTCACGACGGGATGGGTGCCGCGATCAGTCGGCCTGGGCGCGCAGGAAGGCCGGGATGTCGAGCATTTCCTCGTTGTACTCCAGCGCCGCGAACGCCGGCGCCACGGCCGGGCGGACATTGCGCAGCGGCTGGCCCGACGGGGCGGCTTCGTGCACACGGGGCGCCCAGCCGCCGACTTCCGACTGCTGGCGCAGCGGCGTCACCACGCCACGCGGGGCGCCAAGACCTTCGCTGCCGAGCGGCGCACCGACACCGCGCAGGCGCGGGTTGAAGCCGTCGACGGCCGCGACCGGCTTGGCGGCGACGGCGGCACGCGAACCTTCAAGGCCGGTGGCGACGACAGTGACGCGAATCTCGCTGCCAACCGTCGGATCAAACGAGGTGCCGCACTTGATGTCGGCCTCGGCGGAGGCGATCTCGCCGATTCGCTCGTTGATCAGCTCCAGTTCGTCGAGGGTCAGCGACTCGTCGCTGGTGATGTTGACCAGGATGCCGCGGGCGCCGGTGAGCTCCAGATCGTCGAGCAGCGGGCTCGACAGCGCCGCCTCCACCGCCTTGCGGGCTCGGTCGTCGCCGCTGGCGGCACCGAGACCCATCATCGCCATGCCGCGGTTGGTCATCACCGTTTTCACGTCGGCGAAGTCGACATTCATCATGCCGGGCCGGGTGATCAGGTCGGAGATGCCCTGTACCGCGTTCTGCAACACGTCGTTGGCGGCCTTGAAGCCGGACAGCAAGGTGACCGCGCCGCCAAGCACCAGCCGCAGCTTTTCGTTCGGAATCATGATCAGCGAGTCGACATGCTGCT
>CAYPJK010000148.1:0-7034 GCA_964411025.1 uncultured Nevskia sp. | reverse complement strand
CGACCTGCCGCTGGCCGATACCGCACCGGCGATCCGCAGCCTGGCCGAGAAGGCCTGGGCGGCCTCGCGCAAGACGCCGCGCGTGCCGCGCACCGTGGTGCTGAAACTGAAGACCGCCGATTTCCGGATCCTGACCCGCAGCCACACGCCGGCCCATCCGCCGGCCAGTTGCGCCGAGTTGACCGACATCGCGCTGGCGCTGCGTGACAAGCTGCCGGCGGACGAAACAACGCGCTACCGGCTGGTCGGTGTCGGGCTGTCGAATTTCGGTGATCCGGAGGCCGCCTCGGCGGCCGCCGCGCAGCCCGACCTGTTTGCCGGCGGCTGAGCGCGAACCGCGAGAACTTTGCCTGGGCCTGCGGTCATACTCGCGCCACGCCCTTTTTCCCCGTGCCGTGCTGATCGGCCCGTCGCAAGCCCCGAACGCCAGACATGAACGCTCGCCTGCTGCTGCCGGTTGCCGCCGGCCTCGCGCTGTCCACCTTCGCTCACATGGCCGCCGCCGAAGACGCCAACCCGCTGCTGGCCGAAAGCCCGCTGCCGCTGCATTACCCGCCGTTCGACCAGATCCGGAATGCGCATTTCCAGCCGGCGATCGAAGCCGGCATGCGCGCGGAGCGCGCCGAGATGCAGGCCATTGCGGCCAATCCGGAAACGCCGAGCTTCGACAACACCATCGTCGCGATGGAACGCGCCGGCGTGCTGCTGGACCGCGCGCTGACCGTGTTTTCGAACCTCAACGCGACGAACACCAATGCCGAGATGCAGAAGGTGCAGCAGGTGCTGGCGCCGATGCTGGCCGCGCATCGCGATGCGATCCTGCTCGACCCGGCGCTGTTCGCCCGCGTGCAGGCCGTGTACGCGCGGCGTGCGTCACTGGCGCTGGACCCGGAGTCGGCCCAATTGCTCGAGCGCAGCCACAGCCGTTTCCTGCGTGCTGGTGCCGCGCTGGACGAGACGCAGAAAGCCCGGCTGCGGGTGCTGAACGAAACGCTGTCGAGCCTGACCACGCAGTTCCAGCAGAACGTCCGGCAGGCCACTCGGGACAGCGCGCTGGTGGTCGACCGGCTGGCCGATCTCGAGGGCTTCTCGGCCTCGCAGATCGCCGCTGCTGCCGAAGCGGCCAAGGCGCGCGGGCTGGATGGCCAGTGGCTGATCACGCTGCAGAACACCAGCCTGCAGCCCGGCCTGCAGCAGCTGAAGTCGCGGGCGATGCGCGAACGGCTGTATCGCGCCTCGGTCGCGCGCGCGAGCAGCGGTGCGAATGACAACCGGCCGGTGATTGCCGACATCGTCCGCCTGCGCGCCGAGCGGGCCGCGCTGCTCGGCTATCCCAACCACGCCGCCTGGGTGCTGGCCGACGAAACCGCCGGTACCACCCAGGCCGTCGACACCATGCTGGCGACCTTGACGCCGCCGGCCGTTGCCAATGCCCGGCGCGAAGCCGACGAGATCCAGGCACTGATCGATCGCGAGGAAAAGGCGGCCGGCCGCAAGCCGTTCCGGCTCGCGCCCTGGGACTGGCCGTACTACGCGGAAGCCGTGCGGGCGGCGCGTTATGCATTCGACGATGCCGAGGTTCGGCCGTACTTCGAGATCTGGACGGTGCTCGAGCAGGGCGTGTTTTATGCCGCCGAGCAGCTCTATGGCGTCCGTTTCAAGCGCCGTACCGACCTGCCGCTGTACCACCCGGACATCCGTACCTACGATGTCATCGACCGTGATGGCAGCGTGCTCGGCATCTTCATCGCCGACTACTACGCCCGCGATGCCAAGCAGGGCGGGGCCTGGATGAACGCGTACGTGACGGCGTCGCGCCTGTTCGGCCTGAAGCCGGTAGTGGCCAATCACCTGAACGTGCCGAAACCCTCCGAAGGCCAGCCGACGCTGCTGAGCTTCGATGAGGTGACGACGATGTTCCATGAGTTCGGTCATGCGCTGCATGGCCTGTTCGCGGCGTCAACCTATCCGTCGCTGTCCGGTACGGCGGTGCCGCGCGATTTCGTCGAGTACCCGAGCCAGTACAACGAGATGTGGGCGCGTGATCCGGCGGTGCTGGCGCACGTCGCCCGCCATCACCAGACCGGCGCGCCGCTGCCGCCGGCGCTGCTCGACAAGGTGCTGGCCGCCGCCCGCTTCAACCAGGGCTTCAAGACCACGGAATATCTGGCGTCTGCCGTGCTCGACCAGCGCTGGCACCAGCTGCCGGCCGGCAGGACGCCGTCGGCGGAAGGGGTGATGGCGTTCGAGCAGACGGCGCTGAAGCAGGCCGGGCTGCAGCTGCCGATGATCGATCCGCGCTACCACTCGCCGTTCTTCTCGCACGTGTTCAGCGGCGGTTACTCGGCCGGCTACTACGCCTATATCTGGAGCGACGTGCTGGCACGCGACACCGAAAGCTGGATGACGCGCCACGGCGGCCTGGATCGCGCCAATGGCGACTTCCTGCGCGCCAAGGTCTTGAGCCGCGGCCGCAGCGCCGATGTGCTGAGCCTGTTCCAGCAGTTCTACGGCGGCCCGCCGAACATCGAACCGCTGCTCAAGCACCGCGGTCTTGCTGCCTCGAAGACCCGCTGAGCGCGACCCGACCTTCATTCACCGGCATCCACGAGGGAACCCCATGTTCATCACGATGAAGCGGCTTGCTGGCGCAGTCCTGCTGGCGGTCGCCAGCCAGGCGGTCGCTGCTGACCGGATCAGTCTGGAAACAGCTGCCGAGATCACCCGGAAGTGCGGCGTGGCCGACCAGCTGAAGGATTTCGCACCGGCGATCCGGGCGGGCCTGACCACCAGTCCCGAGCTGGCGTCGAAGCTGACCGAAGCGCAGCTGGCGACCCTGCTTGCTGCGATCGACGTCGCCTATCGCCCGGAGCAGATCGAGACCGATTTCAATGCCGAGCTGGCCAGATTGCTGAAGCCGGCCGCCGCTCAGGAGACGCTGGGCTGGCTCGACTCCGAGCTGGGCAAGCAGCTCACGGCGCTGGAGAACGGTGCCACCGAACTCGCCGGCGACAGCGAGAAGATGGCTGCCGCCCAGCAGCTGATGGAGCGCCTGCCGCCCCGTCGTGTCGAGCGTTACATCGCGCTGCTGAAAGCCACGGGTGCCGATGCCTCCGGCGCACAGATGATGCTGAACAACTCGCTCGGGATGGCCGTTGGCGCCGGCGCCACGCTGGGCGCCCGCCCGCCGGAGGTCGCCAAGATCCGCAAGGAGCTTGCGGTCAATCTGCCGCAGCTCACCGAGGCGATCGGCAACAGCTACATGGTGATGTTCGCCAGCGTCTACGAAAGCGTGGCTGAAGCGGACCTGGACCGGTACGTGGCGTTCGCCGAATCGCCGAGCGGCAAGGCCTATCACCAGGCCGTCACCAAGGCGCTCGATACGGCGCTGGTCAATGCGGCGACCGAGCTGGGTCGGCAGATTGGCGCCGGGGCGCGCGGCGGCAAGGGGCATGCCGCCTCATGAGCCTGCACGAATGCACGTCCGCCGACGGTACCCGCATCGGCTGGGAACAGAAGGGCCAGGGGCCGATGCTGGTGATGGTGCATGGCGCCACCGCTGACCGCAGCCGCTGGCTCGCCGTGGAGCGGCAGCTGGCCGAGCATTACACGCTGCTGATGATGGACCGCCGCGGTCGCGGTCTGAGCCGCAGCGAAGCGCCGGTCGCCTACCGGATCGCGGCCGAGGCCGACGATGTTCGTGCGGTCGTCGCCGAAGCCCGGCGGGCGCAAGGCGCGCCGGTGCTGCTGTTCGGCCATTCGTACGGCGGCCTCTGCGTGCTCGACGCCGCCGTCGACAACCCCGACATCGCCCGGCTGCTGGTCTATGAGCCGGCTTTCGCCACACCGGGGCTCGACGTGATCGGTCCGGAGCCGCTGGCCGAGCTGGCGGGGCTGATCGCGTCCGGCCAGCACGAGCGGGCGCTTGAATACTTCTTCATCCGCGTCATCGGTGTCCCCGAGGCAATGGTGGCGATGATGAAGACGGTGCCCAGCTGGCAGCAGCGGCTGGAAGCGGTGCCGACGCTGCTGCGCGAAGGCACGGCGGCCAATGCCTGGCGGCCGGAGCGGCTGGCCGGGCTGGGCATGCCACTGCGGATCCTGGTCGGCGAAGTCAGCCCGCCGTGGCTGCGGGCGGCTGCGCTGGCCGCGCATGCCGCCGCGCCGGCCAGCAGCCTCGTCGAGCTGCCCGGCCAGGCCCATGGCGCGATGGACAGTGCGCCGCAGATGTTCATCGATGAAGTCCGCCGTTTTCTCTGAACCTTGACTGACATGCGCTACCTGCTGATTGTTGATCTTTCCCTGGCTGCCTTCGGTGCCGCGCTGACCCTGGCGGTCGGCTTTGTGGCGCTGGTATTCACCATCTATCAGGACGCGTCGGTGAAGATCGCCGCCGGCCTGCCGGCGATCCTGACGCTGACCGCCTGCTTCGTGACGCTGATGCTGGTTGCCGGCACCGCTGGCTGGCTGCTGAAAGCCAAGAAGCCGGCGCACTGGGCCGCCCAGGTGGCGCTCGCGGTGGCCATCCCGGTGCTCTGGCAGATCGTGTTCTCGACGCTGCGCGGCTGAATCGCGCCGCCGGTGCGGCACCGTCCGCTGGCGGCCGCCTCGTCAAGAGGGCGGGGCAGGCGATCGAACGGCGCTGCGCCCGCGCCGGCCATCGGTATCGGCGAGAATGCCGCAGCGCCGCAAAGTGACTGCCCCTGCGGCAACCGCCACCTCCATCGTCTCGTCACATGACCATCAAGATTCTTGCCTTGTCGGGCAGCCAGCGGACCGGCTCCTGGAATTCCCTGCTGGTGCGCGCCGCCGCAGCCGGCGCCGCCGCCGAAGGTGCGGAGATCACTGTGCTGGACTGGGCCGACTATGCGCTGCCGCTGTATGACCCGGACCGGGAGAAGGCCGACGGTTTTCCCGAGGACGTGCTGCGGCTGAAGGCGCTGATGAAGGCGCATCACGGTTTCCTGATCGCTTCGCCGGAGTACAACGGTTCCCTGACCCCGCTGCTGAAGAACGCGATCGACTGGGCTTCGCGGCCGGCGGCCGGTGAGGCATCGATGGCCTGCTACAAGCACAAGGTCATCGGCCTGCTGTCGACCTCGCCGGGCGTTTTCGGCGGCGTCACCGGTCTGGTTCATCTGCGGGCCATCCTGAGCCGGCTTGGCAGCTTCGTGATTCCGGAGCAGTACCCGGTGGGCGATGCCGGCAAGCTGTTCGACGAGACCGGCGCCATGCGGGACCCCAAGCTCAAGGCGATCGCCGAAAGCATTGGTGCCCGCACCGCCACGGTGCTCAAGCATTGGCCGGACCGCGTGCCGTGAGCACCCCGCTGCCGGCCGCCGTGCCGCCATCCCGCGACTGGGCGAGCCTGCTGCCGGTCATCGCCGGGCTGGTCTGGCTGACGCACGGCAGTGGCCTGGCGTGGTGGCTGCTGGCCGTGCTGCCGGGTGTGCTGCTGGTCGCCACCGGCGTGTCCGGCCTGCTGTGGAGCGGCGATCCGCGCATCACCCAGTACGGCTCGCTGGCCAGCGTCATCGGCGTGCTGTTCGCTGTGCCTGGCCTGCTGTTCCTGCCGTGGCTGGGCGTGCTGCCGGCCGCTGCATTGTCGGCGGCGGCGTTCCTGCAGGCGGGCCGCGCGGCGCTGCGGCTGGCCGAGCCGGCGCCCGGTGCACCGGAGCCACCGGCGGACCTGAAGACCTGGGCGAAGGCAGCGCTCGACGAGGCACTGGTCGGATATTTCGTGGCCGTCGCCGAGATTCCCGCCGGCGCCGAGGCCGAATCGCTGATCCGCGATGCCGCCGCGATGGAAGCGGTGCTGCTGCAGCGGGGCTGGCTCGACCATCCCGCGTCCTACCACCGGACGCCACCGGCGCCGACCGATGCACGACTGACATCGGCGCGCCATGCTGGTTTCGATTACCAGCTGCTGCGCTTCGCGAGCGGCTTCGAGCCGCAGCCGGAAGTGCCGGGGGCGGCGCTGTGGCAGAGCTACCTGCCGAACCGGGACTGTCACGCCCGCGTGTTTCGCCAGCCGCAGCGGGGCCGGCCCTGGCTGCTGTGCATCCACGGCTACCGGATGGGCACGCCCTGGCTCGACCTGCGGCTGTTCGCGCCGCACATCCTGCACCAGCGGCTGGGCCTGAACCTGGTGATGCCGGTGCTGCCGCTGCACGGGCCGCGCCGGGTCGGCCGGCGCAGCGGCGACCTGTTCCTCGATGGCGATCCGCTCGACCTGCTGTTCGCCGAAACCCAGGCGCTGTGGGACCTGCGGAGAACCGTGGCGTGGATCCGCGCGCAGGAGCCGGATGCCCGAATCGGCGTGCTGGGCTACAGCCTCGGCGGCTACAACGCGGCGCTGCTGGCAACGCACGAGGACGGGCTGGATTTCGTGATTGCCGGCATTCCGGTCGCCGATTTCGCGGCTGTGCTCTGGCAGCACGTGCCGGCGCCGCTGCGCCAGTACTTCGAGGCCGAGGGCCTGAGCCGCGATCGCTACCAGCAACTGCTGCGGGTGGTGTCCCCGTTGGCGCTGGCGCCGAAGCTGCCAGCCGATCGCCTGCACCTGTTCGCCGGCTCCGCCGACCGCGTGGTGCCGCCAGGTCAGCCGCTGAAGCTGGCGCGGCACTGGCAGCGCAACGTGCACTGGTTTCCCGGTGCTCACCTGACCTTCCGCGGCGAACGCGCGGTGGTGCGCTGCATCGACGATGCGATGGTCGGCGCCGGCTGGAAGCCGCCGCGCTGACGGATCGCCTCGGGCGGTCGGGCGCGAATCAAACAAGCGTTAAACTGCGCGCCGGATCAGCTCAGCCCTGCACGGTCGGAGAAGCGGTGTGTCGATGAAGAAAGTCTGCATCAGCGGTAGTGGCCTGTTCACTCCGGCCCAATCGGTGTCGAACGACGAGCTGGTGCAGTCCTTCAACGCCTATGTCGAGCGCTTCAACGCCGACCACGCGGAGGCGATCGCCGACGGCAGCGTCACGGCACTGGCGCCGTCGTCGACCGAGTTCATCTACAAGGCGTCCGGCATCAAGTCC
>CAYPJK010000147.1:4000-7047 GCA_964411025.1 uncultured Nevskia sp. | reverse complement strand
ACTCGTTGCTGATGGTTTCGGTCAGGTCGCCCTTGGCCAGCGCGGCCAGCACCCGCGCCACTTCGCCCAGGCCCACCGAGCTGGTGTCCAGCAGCTGGTTGAGGCTCTTGGCCAGACTACCGAAGTAACCCTGCTTGCCGTCCAGCGAGATGCGCTGCGAGAAGTCGCCATGACCGGCGGCCTCGACGATCCGCGAAACCTCCTGCTCGGTGGCGACCTCGACCGTGCGATCCAGCCATTCGACGACGGCACCGAGGCGGCTGCCGTCCTCGCCGATAATCGGGTTGACCGTCAGTGCGAAGCTGCGGCCGCCGACCTTGATCGAGGCGCGCATCGTCGAGCGCATGCGCTCCAGCATCTGCGTCTGGTGCACCGGATTCTTGTGCAGCGAATCGATCGAGGTCCCGCTCAGCTTGCGGGCATCGAAGTTCGGCAGGTCGCGGCGGATATCGGATTCGGCCGCCAGCAGCATCTCCTGCACCGAGCGGTTGACGTAGACGATGGTGCGATCGGCGTCGGCGATCATCACGTTGGTGGTGACGTTGTCGAGCGCGTTGAGGATGCGGCGATTGACGTCGGCTTCCCGCTTGATGGCCTCCGCCCGCTCGGCTTCGCGGTTGGCGCGTTCGCGCTCGGCGGCATGTTCGGCGTTGACGTCGCGGACGATCCACACCGCGATGGCGGCGAAGCCGACCAGCCCGATGCCGACCAGCAGCAGCATCCGCAGCCGGGTCGCCACCAGCGCATCGCCGCGCGCCGCCAGCGAGACGCCGAGCTGCGTGACCGCCGCCGTGCTGAAGGCGGTACCGGTCTGCAGCGCGTGCTCGATCAGCTTGGCCCTGCCGGGGCTGGCCACCGGCAGCGCCAGCTCGGCCTGCGCCGCCGTGGCCGCCGAATCGGCGTCCTTGAACGCCAAGCCGAGCGCCGACGCAAAAGCCGGATCGGCCGCGAAAGCCTTGCCGACCGCGTCCGATACGGCCTGCCGGGTGCTGGCGATGCGCTCGCGCAGCGTCGCCAGCTCGACGTTCGATGCGTTGGCGCTGGCCGCGACATCGCCGAGTGCGGCCAGCAGCGACGGCGCCTCCAGCATCGATGCCGACATCAGGTGATAGGTGTTGGCCTCCGGGTCCAGCGACAGGCCGGAGTCATCGGCAATCCGGGTCAGCGCATCGCGCCAGGCGGCCCGTGCATCGGCGGAGCCGGCGGCGGCACGCTGCTCGAAGGCCGACAGCGCCGGGGCAATTCCGGCCTGTTCGGCACGCACGGCCGTCAGCGCGCCACCGAGCTGGCCGACATACAGCCAGGTGGCAAGGCCGATCAGGCCGGTCGCCAGCGAGATCATCAGGACCAATTTGTTGGTCAGGCTCAAGGTTTTCAGGGATGCGGTCATCTCAAGCTCCGCGAGGAAAGAATGGAGGGCGGCCGTTCGATTGGCCGGTCAGGACATGCGCGGCAGGTCGTCCGCAATGTCGGTTGGGGTTGATGGGTGGTAACGGGTGTCGTGGCGCGTCTCGCAACCGGCTGCAGCCCCTGCAGGCGCGCCGCGGTCGGTTCATGCGGCGACGGCCTGGCTGGTGCTGCGCACCAGTTCGCCGACATCGAGGATCAGCGCGACATGGCCGTCGCCCATGATCGTGGCGCCGGAAATGCACGGCACCCGCCGGTAGTTCGCTTCCAGGTTCTTAATCACCACCTGCTGCTGGCCGACCAGTTCATCGACCAGCAGGGCGACCTTGCGGCCCTCGGATTCGAGCAGCACGAGAATGCCCTTGTGCGCGTCGCGGACCTCCGAGTTCAGCCCGAACAGCCGCCACAGCGCGACCATCGGCAGGTATTCGTTGCGTACCCGCACCACCTGCCCTTGACCGGCCACGGTCTTGACCTGCTCCGGCGCCGGCTGCAGCGATTCGACCACGGCATTGAGCGGCAGCACGAAGGTTTCGCCGGCCACGGCGACCGTCATGCCATCGAGGATCGCCAAGGTCAGCGGCAGGCGGATCAGGGTGCGCGAACCGCGCCCGGCTTCGGAGAACAGTTCCACCTGCCCGCCGAGCGCCTGGATGTTCTTCTTCACCACGTCCATGCCGACGCCGCGGCCGGAGACATCGGTGACCTTCTCCGCCGTGGAAAAGCCGGGCGCGAAGATCAGCTGCCAGACCTCGGCATCGGGCATCGTTTCCGCCTGCGCGGACGAGATCAGGCCGTTGGCCTGCGCCTTGGCAAGGATGCGGGCGCGATCAAGGCCACGGCCGTCATCCGCCACTTCGATGACGATATGGCCGCCGGCATGCGAGGCCGACAGCCGGATGGTGCCGGTCGCGTCCTTGCCGGTGGCCACGCGCGCGTCCGGCAGTTCCAGCCCGTGATCCAGCGAGTTGCGCACCAGATGATTCAGCGGATCGGTGATCTTCTCGATCACGGACTTGTCGAGCTCGGTCTGCTCGCCGACCGTCACCAGCCGCACCTGCTTGCCGAGCTTGGCGGCCAGATCGCGAACCACGCGCGGGAAACGGCTGAACACCGCTTCCATCGGCAGCATGCGGGTGGCCATCACCGCTTCCTGCAGCATTCGGGTGTTGCGGTCGAGCTGCGACAGGCCGTTCAGCAGCTTCTCGAACTGCACCGGGTCGAGCGTCGACGCCTGCTGGGTCAGCATCGCCTGGGTGATCACCAGCTCGCCGACCAGGTTGATCAGCGCATCGATCTTTTCGGTGCCGACGCGGAGCGAACTGCCTTCGCCGCTGGCACGCGTGGTGGACGCCGGCGCCGGTGCGGCGGCCGGCGGTGGTGCGGACGCGGCCAGCGCCTCCGGCGGATTGCTGCGGATCAGCGCCAATGCAGGACGCGCGGCTGGCGCGGATTCAGGCTCGGCAACGGCGGCAGACGCGGCGGGCAGCGCACTGATCTCGATCAGCGCCTCGTCCTCCACCCAGGCGAACTGCTCCTCGACCTCGGCGCGCGACACATCGCCGTGCAGCGTCAGGTTCCAGGCCAGGTAACAGGATTCGGCATCGGCGTCGGCAAATGACGGCAGCTGCGCGGAATCG
>CAYPJK010000147.1:259-3990 GCA_964411025.1 uncultured Nevskia sp. | reverse complement strand
GCAGTTCCAGGCCGCGAATGATGCGCAGCGGGTCGTTGCCACTGCGGAACAGGTCCGGCCGGGGCGCGAAGCGGATCTTCCAGCCCAGCGCCGGTGCAGCAGCAACGGCGTCCGCAGCCGTGGCGGCCACGGCAACCGCCGGCTCGCCATGCAATGCGCGATGGATTTCGGTCTGCGTGGCGGCGACGGCTGCGGCATCGAACGGGGTGCCATCGCGAGCGGCACCGAGCAGGCCGCGAAGCACATCGACCACGCGCAGCAGCAGGTCGATGTCGCGCTGCGATATCACCCGCTTGCCGGCCCGCATCTGGTCGAGCAGCGTCTCCACGCCGTGCGTGTAGTCGGCAACACCGGCGAAGCCGAAGGTGGCGGCACCGCCCTTGATCGAGTGCGCCGCACGGAAGATCGTGTTGATGGTTTCCGATTCGACCGCCGCGATGTCCAGCGCCAGCAGCGCCGTCTCCATCGAATCCAGCCCTTCGAAACTTTCTTCGAAGAAGCTCTTGTGGAAACGCTCCAGGTCGATGCTCACGGGCGCACCTGCGGCGCAGCGATGGCACGGGGCGAAAGGCTCGGCTTCATGTCGGGTCTCGGTTGCGGCGACGCGTTGGCGTCAGGGCCGGCCAGCGCCATGAAACGGTCGGCGCCGGCCTTACGAAGCCCCCGAGGCAAGCCGCATTCCAGCGCGCTGACGACGTGGAATTGACATCCGCCGCCGGCCCTTGCAGCCGGCGCGCGCTCAGGCGGCCGCGGCGTCCGGGTGATCGACGCCGGCCAGCCAGCGCGGCAGTGAATCGGCCTCGCCGCAGCGGGCGAACCAGTCGGTGTCGATCCGGGCCAGCACCGCTTCGGGCCGCAGGCCGCCGAGACCGGCCTGGCGCGCGTGCTCGATGGCATCGGCAACATGGATCGCGCCGGCGATGCCGAACTGCACATCGCCGAGCGAGGCCGGCGCGTGGTGGAACGCCACCGCTTCGACCAGCGCCTGCGGCAGGCCCCAGAGCACCAGCAGGTGCGCGCCGATTTCGGCATGCGTGCAGGCGAACACCTGCTGCTCGGCAACGTGCAGCGGCAGCGCGCGGATACGCGCCAGTTCGCTGGCGCGCGAGAACGCTTCCGGCATCGACACCGCCAGCACCACCCGGCCGATGTCGTGCAGCATGCCGGCGCAGTACGCGGTGCGGCTCAGCTCGCGGTCGCTCAGCAGGCCGGCGGCGACGCTGCCGACCCGCTGCGAATGCTGCTGCACGGCATCCAGCGAGAAGCCGGCCGGCGCTGCCAGCCGCGACATGGCGCGGAACATCTCGCTGGACACCACCAGGTTGCGGATCGGTTCGAAGCCGAGATAGGTCACCGCTTCACGGATATGGGTGATGCGCCGCGACAGACCGAAGAACGCCGAGTTGACCAGTTGCAGCAGGCGGGCCGTCATCGACATGTCCTGCTCGATGATGGTCGCCACCGATTTCGGCGTGGCCCGGCCGCTGTCGAGTTCCTGACTCAGCAGCTGGTACAGACGCGGCACCGCCGGCAGGCTGCGCAGCCCGCCGAGCGAAGCCCGCACGCCGTTGCTGTAGAGCCGCGCGCTGAGGGCGCAGGTGCGGAACACGATGCGCTGCAGCTGCGCCGGATCAAACGGCCGGCACAGGATCTGGTGGGCCACCGGCAGTGCCTTCATCAGCAGCTGGGTGCTGGTGTTGGCCGACAGCACGAAGCGCGCCGTGGCCGGCCAGCGCTCGCGCACCTGGCGCAGCAGCGCCACGCCGTCGAAACCGGGGCCGGTCAGCTCGGTGATCACCACGTCCGCCGGCGACTGGCCGAGCGCCGCCAGCGCGGCGGCCTCGCCGACCACGCAGCGCATCGACCATTCACCGGCAAGCACCGACAGCCGCTTGAGCAACTGCTCGCCGGCAGCCGCAGACACTTCGACCAGCAGCACCTGGATCATGGGGATTCGACGGTTTGCGGGCTGTCGGAACGGATATCGGCCGGGGCGGTCTGGGCGTCCGGCACCATCACCAGCACCGGCTCGCGGACCCGGCCGCGCGAAAAATTGGTCAGCCGGGCCAGGAAGCTCTCGCTGATCACGAAGCCGCGTGTCACCAGCAGCTGGCCGGCAGTGGTACAGAGGTCGCCGGCGATCACCATGCCCGGCTGCAGCATCGCGATCGGCAGCTGGCGTACCGCCACGCGGCCCTGGTCGCGGGCGCGCAGGCTTTCCAGCGCATCGATCACCGGCGCATCGCCGGCCACCTTGCGGGCGCGCAGCACGCCGAGCGCTTCGGCGCTGCCGTAGCCGTGGGTCAGCAGCGTGTCGAAGCCTTCGGCCACCCGCAGGATTGCCGCGCAACGGCCGAGCGTGGCCAGCGTGCCGCTGCCGAAATCGGTGGCCCAGCCTTCCGGAAGTGGCTGGTCGTGGCTCAGCAGCAGGATGGCCCGGGCCGGCTCCAGGCGCGGGATCGCCGCCAGCAGGCGGTCGGTGAGCTTCGGCAGCCGGGCCAGCATCGCGGATTCGTCGGGCAGCGGGATCTCGCCGGCATGCAGGCGCTGCAGCACTTCGGCCGGCAGGCTGACCCGGCCGATCGATGACAGCAGCGCCGCCACTTCCAGCGACCAGCCGGGCGCGAAAGCCAGCTCCTTGGCCAGCTCCAGGCTCAGCTGCTGCACGCGCAGCGCCTGGCCGTGACCGGCCGGATCGACCACCGCCAGCACTTCGGCCAGCGCTTTGATCGCGCCGCGCAGGGTCTGCTCCAGCAAGGCCCGCTCGGCCGCCTGCACGCGGTACGCTTGGGCGGCCGCGTCGAACGCGGCCAGCAGCTGCGCCGGCGGACACGGCTTGGTCAGGAAGCGGAACACGCCGCCGTCATTGACCGCCGCGATCGCCGAGCCGACATCGGCATGGCCGCTGAGCAGCATGCGCACGCCGTGCGGCTGCCGGTTGCGAATCTCGCGCAGCAGCGCCGCGCCATCCATGCCCGGCATGCGCATGTCGGACAGCACGATGGCGAACGGCGCCATCGCGTCGATCATCTTCAGCGCCTGTGCCGGCTGGCTCGTGCTGTGCACCTCGTAGCGGCGGCCCAGCTGCAGTTCCAGCCCTTCGAGCACGGCCGGCTCGTCGTCGACCAGTAATACGCGCAGCCGCGCGCCGTCATCGGGCATGGCCGTCTCCGCTGCCGCGATGGCGTTCCAGCCACTGCGGCAGGCAATGCAGGCGGTCGATGCGGCTCAGGTACCCGGTATCCAGCGCCTCCTCGCCTGCCTGCCCGACGTGGCTGCCGGCCAGTTCATGGGCCAGCCAGTCGGCGATGTGGACCGCCCCGGCCGCTGACAGGTGCAGATCGTCGAGCAGGCTCGGCCGATGGTGGAACGCCACCGCCTCGACCAGCGGCTGCGGCAGCCCCCACAGCGCCAGCAGGTGCCCGCCGACCAGCGCGTGGCTGCTGCCGAACACGGGCTGCTGCTCGGCGCAGTGCAGCGGCAGCGACGGCGGTGCGGCGGCATCCGGGCGCTTCGGCGGCAGGCTCATCACCAGCAGGCCGATGTCGTGCAGCATGCCGGCGGCCATCGCGATGGTCCTCGTCTGCGGGTCTTCCGGCAGCGTCTCGGCAATGGTCGCCACCCGCATTGCGTGGCCCTGCAGCCGTTCCAGGTCCAGGCCACCGCCGAGACACAGCGGCGCCATGCCGCGAAACAGTTCACTGGTCAGCACCAGCGCCCGCACCGGCTCC
>CAYPJK010000147.1:0-249 GCA_964411025.1 uncultured Nevskia sp. | reverse complement strand
GAGCAGGGTCACCGCATCGCGCACCGAACAGATGGGCCGCGCAAACGCGAAGAACGCCGAGTTCACCACCTGCAGCAGCCGCGCGGTCATCGCCACGTCCTGCTCGATGATCGCGGCGACGCGCTTCAGCGTGGCCGCCGGGCGATCCAGTTCCTCGGCCAGCTCCCAGTACAGGCGCGGCAGCGCCGGCAAGGTGGAGACCGAGGCGATCGCCTGCTTGACCGCGTCGGAGAACAGTTCGTCCTGCAG
>CAYPJK010000146.1:0-7053 GCA_964411025.1 uncultured Nevskia sp. | reverse complement strand
GCGTTCGATTACGCCATCGCCACCGGCCGCAAGAAGGTCACCGTGGTGCACAAGGCGAACATCCTGAAGGCGCTGACCGGCATCTTCCTGGAGACTGCCCGCGACCTGTACATCGAGAAGGGCTATCACGGCAAAGTGCAGATGAGCGAGATCATCGTCGATGCCTGCGCGATGAAGCTGGTGCTCGATCCCTGGCAGTTCGACGTGCTGGTGACCACCAACCTGTTCGGCGACATTCTGAGTGATCTGGTCGCCGGCCTGATTGGCGGTCTCGGCATGGCACCGGGCGCGAACATCGGCACCGACGCTGCGATCTTCGAAGCGGTGCACGGCTCCGCGCCCGACATCGCCGGCCAGCAGAAGGCCAACCCGACGGCGCTGCTGCTGGCCAGCGCGATGATGCTCGACCACGTCAACCTGACCGACAAGGCCGCGCGCCTGCGCCGGGCGATCCACGACACGCTGAATGTCGACAACATCCGCACCGGCGATCTCGGTGGCTCGGCGAATACCTCGGCGTACGCGGCGGCGCTGATCGCGCGGATCAAAAACGGCTGACGCGGCTTCGCGGCCGCGCGTCCGCGTCTGCCGCAGTGCGGGTCATCGCCGGTGGCCGCCGTGATGGCTGAAAGCGTCATGCGGTGACCGTCGTGGCCCCTGCAACGCCAAACCCTGCTCCGGCCGATGGACCGAAGCGGGGTTCGGCTTTTTCTGAACGCTCAGCGGCTCACGCGGAGACCGCCGCTGCCGCTCAGTAATTCCACTGGAGCTGCATGCGCAGCAGGTCGCCATCGACGCTGCGGTACGGCGCCGCCGTGACGTTGGTGCGGTTCATGTGCGAGTACGCCAGGGTCAGCTCCAGTTCTGGCCAGAACTGCCATTCGACGCCGGCTTCGAGTTCCTCGACATCGAAGTGCGGTGCATTGGTGTCGAATTTCGCGCCGCCGTCGTAGGTCTGGTACTTCACGTAAGGCGTCATCATGCCGACCGGGCTGGCCGTCCGGTACATCGCCTGCAGGTAGCCGCCGTTCAGGGACTGGACCTGGACCTGACGCGCGCCGAGGTCGAGCTCCGGACCTTTGCCGACCGTCCATTCGCCCTGCAGGCCGAACGGCTGCGGGTAGATGATGAAGTGGGCGGCGACGCGCTGATCCTTGAAGCCGCGCGGCCGGGTGTCGAGCGTCGGCGTGAAGGTGGCGCCGTCGACCGTGATGGCGCCGCTGCTGGTGCGGAAATAGCCGTGATAGGCGTCGACGCCGACCTCGACGATCTGCCCGGATGCGAACTTGAACGGATAGCTCAGGTGAGCGACGGTGTGCAGGCTGTTGTTGCTTTCCAGACGGTTGGCGCCCTGGCCGTTGTAGACGCCGAGGCCCACCACGCCGTAGTCGCCCGATCCCTTGAGGCCGCTGCTGACCAGCGTCCGGTAGCGGTCGGCGATCGCTGCCGGCGTGTAGTAGAAGAACAGGCCGAGATCGCGCTCGTCGCGCACGGCGGTGTTCAGTGCATCCGAACGATCCGGCGTCAGGCGGTTCTGGCTCGACTGCAGGTTTTCCCAGCCGTACGGCACCTTGGACTGGCCGGCGCGGACGCGGAATTCGCGGGTCTTGTCGAAGTAGATGTCGGCGTACAGGTCGCGCAGCTGCGCGAAGTTGCTGGTGGTGGAGCCGGTCGGCGTGCTGCCGAAATCCGGCTGCAGGTACAGCGAGACGTGTTCGCTGAGGTCGCCGCTCAGGATCACGCGGGCGCGGCGGATGCCGAGGCTCTGGTTGTCGCCGATGAAGCGGTCACCCGGCGAACGGATGTCCTTGGCCGTGGCATCGAGACCCTGGTTGAAGCGCAATTGCGTGTATCCGCGCAGCGCCAGGCGGTCGTACCACTTCTTGGTCGTGCCGGATGGCGGTGCCGGTGTGGCGGCGACAGTCGTCGGTGCCGCCGCCGCCGGGGCCGCAACGGGTGCCGCCGGTGCTGCTGCCGGTGCCGGTGCCGCTGGCGCGGGCGTTGTCGACGCGTTGGCGGCTTCATCCACCTGCTGGAAAGTGCCGAGCTTGGTCCGGCCGGGACCGGGTTCCGCATAAATCTGGCCGGTGGCCTTGTCGACGAACAGATCAAGCGTTGCGGCGGAAGCGGGGAAGGTCGCCGCAACCGATAGGCCAAGGGCGAACAGCGAATTCTTCATAAAGTTGTCATACCCGCCGATATCGGCTCAAGTGACTGAAAAGATTATGGAAACATCAGTCATGAACCTGATCGACCGACGCCTTCGTGGAAACGAGGCGGGACTCTAGAGGCGGAAAATGACATTTGAATGACAGCACCCACGCGATTTGTGACAAACGCGTGTCGCTGTTTCGGCGCGATTTGCCAGCCGGGAATCGGGGGCGGTGCCGGTGACGACAGGCGCGGCACGTGAACCGGTGCCGGGAAACCGGCCTGTCGTGTGATCACCTGCAGAGCGTCAGCGGAGAAGCTGCCCGCTCCCGACACACCGTGAGCGGTGCCGACGCCGAGGCCGATTCCGCCACAGGGTCGCTCCGTTGCCCTGCCAAAGCGAGCCCTTGGGATGGGCCCGCAGCCGCTCGGAACGGCGCGCGGTGTCGCGCCCCCGCTGCTCTCGCGCGCTAGTAGCGCCGGCTCCAGCCGAGATAGAAGGTGTTGACGTACGGCGTCACCGATTCGTAGCCGCCGAGCGCGGTGGCCGACGGGCCGCCGTAGGTGCCTTTCAGGTAGCGGCCGTAGGCGAACTGCAGGTCGTGGCCGGTGGCGAAGGTCCAGGTGAGGCCGCCGGTGACGTTGCGGACCGGATTCGGCGTCATCAGGTTGAAGCTCGCCGAATTGACGCTGGCATCGCGCTGCGGCCGTTCGCCGTAGGCGAAGCCGGCGCGCAGGGTCAGCGTCGGCAGCGCGGCATAGGCCAGCGCCAGCCGGTAGTTGGTCTGGTTGCGCCAGTTGAAGCCGCTGCCGGTGCTGCTGCCGAGCGGGTTGGCGGCCGGATCGGTCAGCGAGTTCAGCACCCCGTTGCCCAGCGCCTTGATCTGGCCGAAATGGATGCGTTGCCAGTCGAAACCCATCGTCAGCTTCGGGATCGGCATCACTGCCAGACCGAGACTCAGGTTCTCCGGGATGTCGAACGAGCCGTTGCCGGCCAGCAGGCCGCGATACGACTCGAAGTTCTGCATGTAGACCCGCGTCGAATAGGCTGCGCCCAGATGCAGCCAGGGCAGCACCTGCCCGTACCAGCCGATGCGGACGCCAGCGCCGAAGGCACCCTCGTAGCCGTTGTTGGTGACCGCGTCCGGATGCGCGGACAGGCCCTCGAACGCCTGCAGGCCATAGGCCTTGAAGCGCTGGTAGGCCAGCAGCGGCGCGATGCCGATGCTCTGGCCCGGCGCATAGCGCCAGCTCAGCGGGGTGGCCATGATCAGCTGGCTGAGGTCGAAGCCCAGCTGGCCGCAGCCGAGGAAGAAGTTGCCCGGCTGGTCGCCGCAGCGCGCCGGCGCCGCATTGCTGCCCGGCACCGGCGATTCGGCGCGGTAGTCGGTATTCAGGCCGCCGTTGCCGTACAGGCTGATGCCCCAGGACAGCGCTTCGTTGATACGCGCGACGTAGCCGAACTCCGGCAGCAGGAACAGCTTGTTCTTGCTGGTGGAGGTCAGGTCGAAGTTCGGGTCCGCCGAGCCCTCGCGCTCGATGCGCCGGTTCGGCGAGAACGCCAGCAGGCCGAGATCGCGACGGAGGCCGACCGCCGACAGCTTGGCCGGATTGCTGGCCCCGGCGAAGGCATCGAGGCCGATCGCGGTCGAGGTGCCGGCAGACTGCGCCGCTTCCGGGCCGTAGCCCAGCACGAAATAGCCGCCGCCGGCCTGCGCCGGCAAGACGGCCGCAGCGCCAATGGCCAGCAGCAGCCGGCCCCAATTTCCCAGGCTTGAACCCCGCATGATCGTCCCCTTTCGCGATGCCGCTCGAGACGCCGTACTCGCTGCCGGCGAATGCCGGCATGCCGTCAGCGCATGTTTTCGGAAGCCGGGCGGCCGTTGCCGTCCCGGTGGAGTCCGCAATATGCAGCGCCGCAGGGTGTGCCGTTATCAGCCAAACGCATGGGCAATATCAGCGCCGCGGCGAATCCGGCGCGGCGCCAGGGTTTCCGCGGGTGCTTCCGTGCCCGGCGGCAGCGCTAGCCGCCAGCCTGCCAGCCGCCACCCAGCGCCTTGTAGACGGCGATGGCGCTGGTGTTGATCGCCGTCTCGGCGGTCGCCAGCTCATCCTCGGCCGCCAGCGCCGTGCGTTGCGCATCCAGCAGCGCCAGGAAGTCGCTGGCACCTTCGCGATAGCGGATGCCGGCCAGATCGGCGGCCCGCCGGCTCTGCTGCGCCTGCTCGAGCAGATGCCGGCTGCGCTGCCGCTGGCTGTTGAACAGGGTCAGGGCGCCTTCGATGTCCTCCAGCGCCAGCAGCACCGTCTGCTGGTAGTTCGCGAAGGCTTCGTCGGCCTGCGCCCGGCTCTGGTCGAGCCGCGCCTGCACCCGTTTCCAGTTCAGGCCGTTCCAGGAAATGCGCGGGCCGATCGAGAACGCCTGCGAGGCCAGCGAGCCGAGATCGGCGCTGCTGCCGGACAGGAAGCCGATGAAGCCGCCGACCTCGATGTGCGGATAGAAGTCGGCCTGGGCGATGCCGATGCCGGCGGTCGCCGCCGCCAGCGCGCGTTCGGCACGCTGCACATCGGGCCGGCGGGCGAGCAGGTCCTGGGGCGCGCCGAGCGCCAGTGTCCCGGACAGCGGCTTCAGCGACTGCGGTGACAGATCGATGCCGGATTCGCCGGGCCGCGCGCCGGTCAGCACATCGAGCCGGTAGCCGGCCAGCTTCTCGCTGGCGCGCAGCGCGGGAATCCGCGCCTCGGTGGCGGCCAGACGCGCGGCGGCGCTGGCCACGTCCTGCTCCGGCCCGGTGCCGATCTCGCGGCGGACCCGGGTCAGCTTCACCGTCTCGCTCTGGCTGGCCAGATCGCGCGAGGCGATCTCCAGCCGCAGCTGGGCGCCGCGCAGCTCGAAATAGGTGCGCGCCACTTCGGCGATCAGCCGCACCTGGGCGTCGCGCAGGCTGGCGACCGTGGCCTGCGAATTCGCCTGCGCGGCTTCCACCGAACGGCGGATGCCGCCGGCGAGGTCGAGTTCCCAGGCGGCATCGAAGCCGGCCTGGTAGCGGCTGATGCCGACGCGGTCGCTGATGAAGCCCGGCTGCTGGCCGTAGCTGCGGGTGTAGGCGGCGTCGACGCCGAGCGTCGGCAGCAGGTTCGACTGGGCATCGCCGACCGCGGCCCGCGCGGCGGCGACCCGGGCGGTGGCGATCTTCAGATCGAGGCTGCCCGCGAGCGCCTGGGCGACCAGGGCATCGAGCGTCGGATCGCCGAACTGGGTCCACCAGCGGGCTTCGACATCGCGTCCAGGGTCATGGTCGGCGGCATTGCGGAAGGTCGTCACCGGCGCCAGCTCCGGCCGCTGGTAATCAGGGCCGACGGCGCAGGCCGATAGCCACGCGGCCAGCAGGCCGGCGGCCAGCGTCCTGGCGGACGAGGATTGAATGGTCATTGCGGGAACCTCGGATTCAGGGGCGAACGCAGGGCTGCGCTCAGGCTTCGATCGGGTGGGCGGCGGCGTCCGCCGCCTGCGCGGCGCGGGCGACCCTGCGGCGCGCCTGCCAGCCTTCGATCACCACGTAGAACACGGGCGTCAGCGCCAGGCCGAAGAAGGTCACGCCGAGCATGCCGGCGAACACCGCCACCCCCATCGCGTGGCGCATCTCGGCACCGGCGCCGGTCGAGGTGATCAGCGGCACCACGCCCATGATGAAAGCGAACGAGGTCATCAGGATCGGCCGCAGGCGCAGCCGCGCCGCTTCCTTGACCGCCGCGACCACGGCCATGCCGTCGTGCTGCCGTTCGCGGTCAAACTCGACGATCAGGTTGGCGTTCTTGCAGGCCAGGCCAACCAGCACGATCAGGCCGATCTGCGTGAAGATGTTGTTGTCGCCGCCGGTCAGCCAGACGCCGCTGATCGCCGAGAACAGGCCCATCGGCACGATCAGGATCACCACCAGCGGCAGGCTCCAGCTTTCGTACTGCGCCGCCAGCACCAGAAAGGCCAGCAGCACGCAGAGGCTGAACACCAGCGTGGTGGTGTCGCCGGAAATGATCTTCTGGTAGGTCAGCTCGGTCCATTCGTAGCCCATGCCGCGCGGCAGGTGTTCGGCGGCCAGCTGCTCCATTAGCGCCTGCGCCTGGCCGGAGCTGACGCCGTCGACACCGGTGCCGTTGATCTCGGCGGTCGCATAGCCGTTGTAGTGGCTGACCCGGTCCGGTCCGGCACCCTGGCGGACGGTCACGAACGAGCCCAGCGGCACCATCTCGCCGGCGGCGTTGCGGGTCTTGAGCTGCGGAATGTCGCGCGCTTCGCGGCGGAAGTCCGGCTCCGCCGACACGTTGACCTGGTAGGTGCGGCCGAAGCGGTTGAAGTCGTTGACATAGACGGAGCCGAGATAGGCCTGCATGGTCTGGTAGACGTCGTCGAGATCAACACCCTCGGCCTTGGCTTTTTCGCGGTCGACATCGGCGTCGATCTGCGGCACGGCCACCTGGAAGCTCGAGAAGACATCCTTCAGCCGGCCGGATTCACGCGCCTTGGCGATCAGGTTCTGGGTCTGCTTGTGCAGCGCCTCGAAACCCAGCGCGCCGCGATCCTCGATCTGCATGCGGAAGCCGCCAATCGTGCCCAGCCCCTGCACCGGCGGCGGCGGGAAGATCGCGATGAACGCTTCCTGGATGTTGTGGTACTGGCTGCCGAGCGCATCGGCAATGGCGCTGGCGGACAGCGCCTTGTCCCTGCGCTGGTCGAACGGCTTCAGGGTGACGAAGACGATGCCGGCGTTGCTGCTGTTGGTGAAGCCGTTGATCGACAGGCCCGGAAAGGCCACCGCGCTTTCGACACCCGGCTGCTGCAGCGCAATCGCCGACATCCGGCGGATCACCTCCTCGGTGCGGTCCAGCGAGGCGGCGTCCGGC
>CAYPJK010000145.1:0-7057 GCA_964411025.1 uncultured Nevskia sp. | reverse complement strand
CTCATGGGGCGGGGGCCAGCGGCCCGCCGGCCGCGCACCAGGCGCGCGGCACGGTGACCGGGAAATCCATCAGGATCTGCGCCATCAGCTTGCCCTGCGGGTCATGCCGCAGCGAGGCGGTGCCGCCGCCGCCCAGCGCATCGTGCAGCACGAAGTTGAAGCCGCCGAGGCCGGGCCAGTCGAAGCGCTCGGCGCGGCCACGCACGAAATGGCTCAAGTAGCGGTGCACCGCCTCGGCCGTCAGCTGGGCCTGCAGCAGCGGCAGGAACGCCGGCTGCCGCGCCAGCACGCCGATGTTGCAGAGATCGCCCTTGTCGCCGCTGCGGCCATAGGCCAGCGCGATCAGCGGCACGGTGGTGGTGGGCGCCTCGAAGCGGGTCGGCGGCTCCGCCGACGGCGCCGAGCGCAGCGGCGCGCCGTATTGCACGGCGGGTGGCGTGTACGGCTGGCCGTCGATGAACACCGGCACCGCCGACTTCGGCACCAGGCAGGAGAACAGCCGCACCATCGGCGTGGTCGATGGCCGGCCGCCGGCGAAGCCGGTGATGCCCTGCGCCATCGCGGTGGCCGGCGGAATGAATTCGCGGCTGAAGATCTCCAGCGCCGCGCGCGCATCGTGGTGCACGTTGAGCTTGAGGATCAGCTCGCGGGTATCGCGGCGGCGGCCGTTCGCGCCCCAGTTGCTTTCGGTGCCGAGCAGCTCGACATCGGCGCGCCGGTAGTCGGCCAGGCCGCGCTCGGTGAACAGGCGGCGGGTGCGCCGCAGGATGGCAGCCGCCACCGCTTCGGCCTTGGCCACGGCATCGACGCCGCCGATCATCATCGTGCCGCCGCTGCGGTAGCCGTCCTGCCAGGTCGCGGACACCTTGTAGCGATCGGTCGGCGCGCTCCCCAGGGCGCCGCTGACCTCGACCTGGTTCGGGCCGGTCTGCCGCAGCTGCACGGCGCGGAAATCGCAGCTGACATCGGGCAGCAGGTAGGCGGCGGGATCGCCGATTTCGTAGACGATCTGCTCGGCGACCGTTTCGGGGGTCACCCGCCCTCCGCTGCTGTCCGGCTTGGTGACGGTGAAGCGGCCGTCCGGCTCGCAGACGACGATCGGAAAGCCCATGCGGTCCCAGTCGTCGACCACGGTGCGCCAGTCGGTGGCGATGCCGCCGGTGGCCTGGGCGCCGCATTCGATGACGTGGCCGGCGAGGCTGCCGGCCGCCAGCAGGTCGTAATCCTGTGCGGTCCAGCGGAACTGGTGGATCAGTGCGCCGAGCGTTTCGGCGCTGTCGACGCAGCGGCCGGTCAGCACGATGTCGGCACCGGCGTCGAGCGCGGCGGCGATCGGAAACGCGCCGAGATAGGCGTTCATGCTCCACAGCGCGGCCGGCAGCGGGGCGCCGCTGGCCATTTCCCGGCAGTCGGCGAATTCGGCGGCACGCGGCAGCAGATCGTCGCCGGTGACGATGGCGACCTTGAGGCGGATGCCGAGCGCGGCCAGGCGCTGCTCGATGGCGGCGCGGCAGGCCTGCGGATTGACGCCGCCGGCATTGGAGATCACCCGGATGCCGTGGGTCTTGAGCTGTGGCGCCAGGCGGGCGACCAGGTCCGGGAAATCGGTGGCGTAGCCGGCCTGCGGGTCCTTGGCGCGGGCCCGCGCCAGCAGCGACATGGTGATTTCGGCCAGATAGTCGAGCACCAGGAAGTCGAGATCGCCGGTCGCCACCAGCTGTGACGGGCCCTCGCTGCTGTCGCCCCAGAAGCCGGCGCCGCAGCCGATCCGCACCGCGTCGCTCATCGTCCGGTCCACACCGGCGCCCGCTTTTCCTGGAACGCCGCGCGTCCTTCGCGGGCGTCCTCGGTGCTGGCCATGCCGTGGATCATCACCTGGGCGACCTCCATCGCTTCGCCCAGGCTCATGTCGCGCATCGCGTTGAACGCGTGCTTGCCCAGGCGGATCGCGGTCGGCGACTTGTCGACGATGCGGGCCAGCAGCCAGTCGAGCTTGGCATCCAGTTCCGCGCGCGGCACGACGTAGTTCAGCACGCCCCACTGCAGCGCTTCGTGGGCGCTGAACGGTTCGCCGGTGATGCACATCTCCTGTAGCCGGCGCGGCGGCAGGATTCGCATCATGTGCGGCAGGATCATCATCGGCGACAGGCCGATCCGGCTCTCGGTGGTGCCGATGCGGATGTCGTCGGCGGCCACCGCCATGTCGCAGGCGCACAGCAGGCCGAAGCCGCCGGCCATGGCGTGGCCGGTGACCCGTGCAACCACCGGCAGCTGGCAATCCAGCAGGCGCTTGAACAGGTCGACCATGAAGTGGCGCGGCTGCGCGAAGCGGGTGGCGAAGGCGCTGCCGTCGGCGTCGCGGGCCAGATCGGCGCCGGCGCAGAAGGCCTTGTCGCCCGCCCCGGTCAAGACGATGGCGCGGCTGACGCCATCGCCGCTGGCAGCGTCGATGCCGGCGGCGATGCGCCGTACGACGTCCTCGTTGAGCGCATTGCGGCGCGCCTCGCGGTTGAGCGTGATCCAGGTGACGTGGTCACGACGCTCGATCAGCACCGATTCGGACATGAGGCGGTTCCTGGGTGGGGGCGGCAGTCCGCCGAAGCTTAAGTGAGTCCGCCTCACTTTTGTGCAGTAAAATGCCGGCGCGTTGTCTCGATGGCGGCGGCGCGGCAGTTGCCTTCCATCGGGGCCATCGCCCGCGCACGTGCAGGAACGTCATGGCAGACCACGGCAGGCTGAACCGCGAGCAGCGCCCGCTCGCGCAGGTGTTCTCGGGACTCTCGAACGACGAGCAGGCGATCCTCGATGGCGCCGACCGCTTCGCCCGCGAGGCGCTCTATCCGCTGGCGCAGCGGATGGACAACGAGGAATGGTGGCCGGCCGAAGCTTTTCCGCTGATCGGCCGGACTGGCTACTTCGGCATCACCGCGCCGGAGCGGTTCGGCGGCTCCGGCCTGGACCTGATGGCCAGCGGCCTCGTGGTGCAGGCCTTCAGCCGCTGGAACCATGCGCTGGGCCTGAGCTGGGTGGCCCATGAAAACCTGTGCCTGCACAACATCCTGCGCAACGCCAATGCCGAGCAGCAGGCGCGCTACGTGCCCGGCCTGTGCAGTGGCGAGCGGATCGGCGCGCTGGGCCTGACCGAGCCCGGCGCCGGTTCCGATGCGCTCGGCTCGATGCGCACCACGGCCGTCCGCGATGGCGACCACTACCTGCTCAATGGCAGCAAGCTCTACATCACCAATGGTCCAGTGGCCGACGTGCTGCTGGTCTACGCCAAGACCGACAAGGACCGGGGTGCGAAGGGCATCTCGGCGTTCCTCGTCGAGAAGGACTTCCCCGGTTTCCGGGTCGCCCAGAAGCTGATCAAGATGGGCTTCCGCGGCAGCCCGACCGCCGAACTGGTGTTCGACAACTGCCGGGTACCGGTGGCCAACCGGGTCGGCGAAGAGAACGAAGGCGTGAAGGTGGTGATGAGCGGCCTCGATCTGGAGCGGGCGATGATCTCGCCGATCTGTCTCGGCATCGCCGAGCGGGCGCTGCAGCTGTCGATCGACTTCGCCAAGCAGCGCAAGCAGTTCGGCCGGCCGATCGCGGACTTCCAGATGATTCGCGCCAAGCTCGCCGATCTCTACACCTGGGTCGAGTCGATGCGCCTGTTCACCTACCAGACCCTGCGCGCCGCCAACACCGTGGAGGCCGATGGCGGCGGCCGCGGCGAGATCCACAAGATCACCGCCGCCGGCGTGCTGTATGTCGCCGAAACGATGAACCGCGTGCTCGACCAGGCGGTGCAGATCCACGGCGGCAACGGCTACATCTGGGAATCGGAAGTGAACCGCCTGTACCGCTCGATCAAGCTGCTGGAAATCGGCGCCGGCACCAGCGAAGTGCGCAAGATCATCATCAGCGAAGAGCTGCTGCGCGAATGAACACGGCCGCCGCGATGACGCCGGATGCCGAACTGGACGCGCTGTGGGCGGCCGACACCGTCTACCGGCCGGACCTGTTCCGGGGCCGGACGGCGCTGGTGTCCGGCGGCGGCAGCGGCATCGGCCGCGCCACCGCGCTGCTGCTGGCCCGGCTCGGCGCCCGCGTGGTGATCGCCGGGCGCAGTCAGGACAAGCTGGACCGGGTTGCGGCCTATGCGCGCAGCCGGGGCGCGGAAATGGCCGGCATGGCCGCCAACATCCGCGAGCACGAACAGGTGCTGGCGCTCTACGAACAGGCCGAAGCGGTCTTCGGCATGCCGGATCTGCTGGTCAACAGCGCCGGCGGCCAGTTTCCGCAGGCGGCCATCGACTACGCGCCGAAAGGCTGGTCGGCGGTGGTCAACAACAACCTCAACGGCACCTGGTTCATGATGCAGCGCGCCGCCCAGCGCTGGCGCGAGCTGGGCCGGGGCGGGGCGATCGTCAATGTCGTGGTGGTCACCGAACGCGGCATGCCCGGCGTCGCCCACACGGTGGCGGCGCGGGCCGGCGTGATCGGCGCCAGCCGCACCGTGGCGGTGGAATGGGCGCCGCTCGGCATCCGCGTCAACTGCGTGGCACCGGGCCTGACGGCCACCGCGGGGCTGGCGGTCTACCCGCCGGAAGCGGTGCGCGAATTCCCGCGCGCCAATGCCATGAAGCGCCCGGGCACCGCGATGGAAATTGCCGAAGCCTGCGTCTACCTCGGCGGGCCGTCCGGCAGCTTCATCACCGGCGAAGTGATGACGGTCGACGGCGGCGGCAAGCTCTGGGGCGAGCTGTGGACGGCCGGCCGACCGGACTACTACACATTGCCGGCCGCGATGCCGGCCGGCGACTGAATCAGGCGCTCTGCGCCAGCCGCTCGCGGCGGGCCGCGACGCCGCCGGCCAGCGTGCGCAGCAGGTCGGCGGTGTCGTCCCAGGCCAGGCAGGCGTCGGTGACGCTCTGGCCGTAGGTCATCTGCTCGCGCGGGCCGATCTCCTGCCGGCCTTCGACCAGGTGGCTTTCGATCATCACGCCGATCACCTTGTCGCTGCCGGCGGCCAGCTGGCCGGCAACATCCTGGCCGACCTCGATCTGCAGGCGATGCTGCTTGCGGCTGTTCGCGTGGCTGAAGTCGACCATCACCGCCGGGCGCATGCCGGCCTTGGTCATCGACGCGGCAGCCGCGGCGACGCTGGCGGAATCGAAGTTGGTGCCGGTCGAGCCGCCACGCAGGATCACGTGGCTGTCCGGGTTGCCGGCAGTCTCGTAGATCGAGATCTGGCCGTCCTGCGTCGCCGACAGGAAGCGGTGCGGCGCGCGGGCCGCCTGCACGGCGTCGACCGCGACCTTCACCGAGCCATCGGTGCCGTTCTGGAAGCCGACCGCGCAGGACAGGCCGCTGGCCATGTCGCGATGCAGCTGCGAGTCCGTGGTGCGGGCGCCGATCGCACCCCAGGACACCAGGTCGGCGAGATACTGCGGCGTCAGGATGTCGAGGAATTCGACACCGGCCGGCATGCCTTCGTCATTGAGCTGCAGCAGCAGCCGGCGAGCGATGCGCAGGCCGCGGTCGATGTCGTAGGAATCATCGAGGTCCGGGTCGTTGATCAGGCCCTTCCAGCCCACCGTGGTGCGCGGCTTCTCGAAATACACGCGCATCACGATCAGCAGGTGCTTCGACAGCTGCGCACGCAGCGCCTTCAGCCGTTCGGCGTATTCCAGTGCCGCCTTCGGGTCGTGGATCGAGCAGGGGCCGACGATCACCAGCAGGCGGTCGTCGCGGCCGGCGAGCACATCCTGGATTTCGCGCCGCGTGCTTTCCACGGTCTGGATCGCGGCGGCGGTGATCGGCAGCTCGCGCTGCACCGTCGAAGGCGCCGACACCGGACGGATCGACTTGATGCGCAGGTCTTCGGTAGCCGGGCGCGACGGGTGCTGGGCGGAAGCGTTCATCGGACAACTCTCGGTGGTGGCAGCAAAAATCCGGTCGCGGATGCTAGCAGACCGCTTTTGCCGGGGCGATTGCCGGGCACCGGGCCGGCGATCCGGCGCATGGGCAGAAATTTCGCAGCCGGATGCACAGCTGTTCACTGCAAGCCCGGAATTTGTGAGTACAATTGTTCACCGAAATCCATTTCTCTTCGCCCGGAGTCACCGATGCCCACCTACAAGGCCCCGCTGCGCGACATGCGCTTCCTGCTCAACGAAGTCTTCGACTTTCCGGCGCACTACCGTTCGCTGTCGAACGGCGCCGACGCCACGCCGGACATGGTCGACAGCATCCTCGAGGAGTGCGCGCGCTTCTGCGAAGAGGAACTGGCGCCGCTGAACCTGTCCGGCGATGCCGAAGGCTGCACCCTAGCCGATGGCAAGGTGACGACGCCGAAGGGCTTCAAGGAAGCCTATGCGCAGTTCGTCGCCGGCGGCTGGCAGGGGTTGTCGCATCCCGGCGAGTACGGCGGCCAGGGCCTGCCGATGTCGCTGGGCCTGCTGAAGTCGGAAATGATGGGCACCGCCAACTGGGCGTTCACGATGTATCCCGGCCTGTCGCTGGGGGCGATGAACACCATCATGCAGCACGCCTCGGACGAGCTGAAAAGCGTCTACATGCCGCCGCTGGTCGAAGGCCGCTGGGCCGGCACCATGTGCCTGACCGAACCGCAGTGCGGCACCGACCTCGGCCAGGTCAAGACCCGCGCCGAGCCGAACGGCGACGGCACCTACGCCGTCACCGGCACCAAGATCTTCATTTCCTCGGGCGATCACGATCTGACCGAGAACATCGTCCACATCGTGCTGGCGCGACTGCCCGATGCGCCGCCGGGAACGCGCGGCATCTCGCTGTTCATGATCCCGAAGGTGAAGGTCAATGCCGACGGCAGCCTCGGCGCGCGCAACGGCGTGGTCTGCAGCGCGCTCGAGCACAAGATGGGCATCAAGGCCTCGGCGACCTGCGTGATCAACTTCGAAGGCGCCACCGCCCATTTGATCTCGGCGGAGAACAAGGGCCTGGAGGCGATGTTCACGTTCATGAACACCGCCCGCATCGGCACCGCCGTGCAGGGTGTGGCGCACGCCGAACTGTCGTTCCAGGGCGC
>CAYPJK010000144.1:0-7079 GCA_964411025.1 uncultured Nevskia sp. | reverse complement strand
GTGGAGCGGGTGATGGGAATCGAACCCACGCTAGCAGCTTGGGAAGCTGCAGTTCTACCATTGAACTACACCCGCTCGGGTGCTTTGGCAGGGCGCAAGAATGCACGCGCCCGGCCAGCCTGACAAGCCGCGCCGAAGAATCGCGCCAGGCCTCGTCGGGTAAACTTCGTGCCGTTCTGAAACCACTTCCGCAGCCATGCAGATCGTTGTCAACGGCGCGCCGTACGAGCTACCCGAAGCCAGTTCCGTCACCGAGCTGCTGCGGGCGATGGGGCTGGAAAACCAGCGCTGCGCGGTGGAGCTGAACGGCGACATCGTCAGCCGCGCCGGCTGGGCGCAGCGCCCGCTGGCGGCTGGTGATCGTGTCGAGGTGGTTCGCGCCATCGGTGGCGGCTGAACGACGCTGCAACCGTCCCTTCTTCCTTCGGTGCGGACGATGGGAGTCATCGCCGGGCGGCCAGCATGCCGACGTGCCCGCTTCCCGAACCCGTCCTTCGCACCCGCCGCATGCCTTACGGCGCGCGGCGTCACTCGCAACCCCCGAGATTTCCGATGAACCAGGCTGAACCGCTGTTCTACGCCGCTGACGATGCCCTGGTGATCGCCGGGCACCGCTACGCCTCGCGCCTGCTGGTTGGCAGCGGCAAGTACAAGAGCCTCGAGGAAACCCGGCTGGCGACCGAAGCCAGCGGCGCGGAGATCATTACCGTCGCGATCCGCCGCGTGAACATCGGCCAGAACCCCGGCGAGCCGAGCCTGCTGGATGTCGTGCCGCCCAGCCGCTACACGATCCTGCCGAACACCGCCGGCTGCTACACCGCCGAAGACGCTGTGCGCACCTGCCGGCTGGCCCGCGAACTGCTGGATGGCCGCAAGCTGGTGAAGCTCGAAGTGCTGGCCGACCCGAAGACCCTGTACCCGGACGTGCTCGGCACGCTGGCCGCCGCCGAAACGCTGGTCAAGGAAGGTTTCGACGTGATGGTCTACTGCTCGGACGATCCGGTGCTGGCCAAGCGCCTCGAAGAGATCGGCTGCGTCGCGGTGATGCCGCTGGCCGCGCCGATCGGCTCGGGCCTCGGCATCCAGAACCGCTACAACATCCTCGCCATCGTCGAGAACGCCAAGGTGCCGATCATCGTCGATGCCGGCGTCGGCACCGCCAGCGATGCGGCGATTGCGATGGAACTGGGCTGCGACGGCGTGCTGATGAACACCGCGATCGCCGAAGCGCAGAACCCGGTGCTGATGGCCAGCGCGATGAAGCACGCGATCATCGCCGGCCGCCAGGCGAAGCTCGCCGGCCGCATGCCGATGCGCCGCTACGCCTCGGCCTCGTCGCCGATCGCCGGCGTCATCGCCTGAGCCCGGGAATGTCGGACCTGCCCGAACTCCCCGTGTCGAATGGAGACCGCCGCGCCCGTGCGATCCGCAGCTTCGTGCGCCGCGAGGGCCGCATCACCGATGCTCAAGGACAGGCGCTGGCGCGGCTGTGGCCGCAGTACGGGCTGGGCCCGATGCCGGACGGCGAGCACGTGCACCCGCTGCCCGAGATCGATTTCGCGGCCGCTTTCGGACGCGCCGCGCCGCTGTCGCTGGAAGTCGGCTTCGGCAATGGCGAGCGGCTGGCGCAGGTCGCCGAACGTCATCCGGAGATCAACCACATCGGCGCCGAAGTGCATCGCCCTGGCGTCGGCCGCGTGCTGCAGGAGGTCGAGAAGCGCGGGCTGAACAACGTGCGGGTGATGTGCTCGGACGCCGCCGAATTCCTGCGCACGACGGCACCGAAGGCCGCGTTCTGCGAAGTCGTTGTGCAGTTCCCCGACCCCTGGCACAAGACCCGCCACCACAAGCGCCGGATCATCCAGCCGGCCTTCGTCGCCACCGTGGCCGACGCCCTGATGATCGGCGGCCGCTTCCGGCTCGCGACCGACTGGGCGCCGTACGCCGAACACATGCTGGAAGCGATCGCGACCGAACCAAGGCTCAAGAACCTGAGCCCGGACGGCCGCTTCGTGCCGCGCCCGGAAGACCGCCCGCTGACGCGCTTCGAAAATCGCGGCTTGCGGCTGGGGCATGAGGTCGCGGATCTGGAGTTCGTGCGCGTTTAGCCAGTAGCGGGTAGGGCACCTCGCGACCCGCGATTGATGCAGCGGCGCGGCCAACTTGCCGCTGATGGCGGAGCACCCGATTTGCAGTGGCGATCACCTCACGGAAAAGCGGTGGGTCGATAGCCTCTTCTGCCATGCGGTCCTGCCGTAACGCGCTGCGCCAGTGACCCACCCGCAGAAAACTGCGCCGTGCTGAAGTAGAAAGCCGGCATTCTGGGCCTCGTTCTGGAATCGGGGTTGAATCCGGCGCCCGTCGTTGTCATCACGAGCCCAAGCGCGCTCGGTGGCGCTCGAATGCGTGTAGGTCAGGGGTGCGCATTGTCTCGGTCGATCCGATTACCCTTGACGCCCGCTTCCCCAGCCAACGAACTGACCATGGAACTCCGCACCCTCGGCCGTACCGATCTCAAGGTTTCGGCTCTTTGCCTCGGCACGATGACCTGGGGCGAGCAGAACAGCGAGGCTGAAGGCCACGAGCAGATGGACTACGCCGTGTCGCAGGGCATCAACTTCTTCGATGTTGCGGAGATGTACCCGGTGCCGCCGAAGGCCGAGACCTACGGCCGTACCGAGGAAATCATCGGCACATGGTTCGCGAAGCGGGCCAAGCGCCACGACATCGTGCTGGCGACCAAGGTCGCCGGTCCCGGCAACATGGATTACATGCGCGGCGGGGCGAGGCTCGACCGCAAGAGCGTGCTGGCGGCCTGCGACACCTCGCTGAAGCGGCTGCAGACCGATTACATCGATCTCTACCAGATCCATTGGCCATCCCGGGCCACCAATTACTTCGGCCAGCTCGGCTTCAAGCCGAGTGATGACAGCCGCGCGCCGTCGATCGAGGAAACTCATGGTGCGCTGGCCGAACTGGTCAAGGCCGGCAAGGTGCGCCATGTCGGCATTTCCAACGAGACGCCCTGGGGCGTGTCGGAATACCTGCGCCTCAGCCGCGAGCAGGGCTTGCCGCGGCCGGTATCGATCCAGAATCCGTACAGCCTGCTGAACCGCAGCTTCGAGGTGGGCCTCGCCGAGTTCGCCCATCGCGAGGACATCGGCCTGCTCGCGTATTCGCCGCTGGCGTTCGGCATGCTCACCGGCAAGTACCTGAACGGCCAGCGGCCGGCCGACGCGCGGCTCACCCTGTATGCCCGCTTCAGCCGCTACAACGGCGACCATGCGATGGCGGCGACCCAGGCCTATGCCGATCTGGCGAAAGAGCATGGGCTGGCGCTGAACCAGATGGCGCTGGCCTTTGTCACCAGCCGCCATTTCACGACCAGCAACATCATCGGCGCGACGACGATGGCGCAGCTGCAATCCAACATCGCGTCGCATGATCTGAAGCTGCCGAAAGCGGTGCTCGACGGCATCGACGCGATCCACAAGCGCTACACGAGTCCCTGTCCGTAGGTCGCGGCGGCGGCTGCGCGCTCAGCGCAGCTTCGGTCGCGCCCGCTGCCGTGCGCCGCGGCGCAGCGCGCCAATCAGCAGCAGCATCGCGAACGAAATCGCCAGCAGCAGCAGCGCATAGCTGTGGGCGAGCGGGTAGTTCAGCGTCTGCGTTTCGTCGTACAGGGCGATCGAGGCCACGCGGGTGACGCCGGGGATGTTGCCGCCCAGCATCAGCACCACGCCGAACTCGCCGATCGTGTGGGCGAAGCTCAGCGCAGCGCCGGTCAGCACGCCGTTGCGGGCGGCCGGCACGATCACCCGCCAGAACACCTGGCGGGGCGTGGCGCCGAGCGCGCAGCCGGCTTCGATCAGCGCGGCCTCGACATCGCGGATCGCGTTCTGGATCGGCTGCACCGCGAACGGCAGGCTGTAGATCACCGAGCCGACCACGAGACCCGCGAAGCTGAACGCCAGGGGGCTGCCGAACAGGCCGCGCCACGCTTCGCCGAGCAGGCTGTCGCTGCCGAAGCCGACCAGCAGATAGAAGCCGATGACGGTCGGCGGCAGCACGATCGGCAGGGTCACCAGCGCCTCGATCCACGGCGCGATCCTGAGCCGCGTGCGATCCAGCCAGCCGGCCAGCGGCACGGCGATGGCCAGCAGGATCGCGGTCGCGATCGCCGCCAGCCGCACGGTCAGCCACAGCGACTGCCACAGTGCCGGCGTCAGGGCCGCGAACGTCGGCGCGTCGTTCATCGGCGGTCGCGGCTCACGGGGCTGATGCGGGCGGAATGCCGATCTCGGTCAGCACCGGGCGCGTGCTGTCGGCGCGCAGGAAGGCGATGAATGCGCGGGCGGCGGCGGATTCCCGGCCGGCGGCGGTGATCACCGCAACATAGGTGGTTGGCGTGTACAGGCCCAGCGGCAGCGCGGTTCTCGAGCCGCTATTCCGGTAGTCGGGCGAGACCAGCAGCGTTACCGGAATCAGGCCGATGTCGACCTGCGCGGCTTTCACCGCAGCGGCGGCGGCGGCTTCGTCCGGGAACGGCCGGAACTTGTTCTCGGCGGTGTCCAGCACCGTCAGGCGTTCCATCACGCTGCGGATGATGCCGCCGAACGGCGAGGTCGCCGGATCGCCGATCGCGATGCCGGTGATGTAGTCGGCGATGAACAGCGGAGCGCCCCGGCCCGTGTTGATGCCCGGCGTGTTCGAGTAGATCGCCAGCAGGCCGTCGCCCAGTACCGTCAGGCTGTCGCCCGACGCGCGCTGTGCGGCGATCAGTGCTTCGGCTGATGCGCGGCTGTCGAGCAGCAGCAACTGCGGCGCACCCGCACCGGTATCGTCCGCCTTGGCCCGCGTGGCTGCCGGCGCGATCTGCCGCGTGATCGCCACCTCTGGATGCGCCTCGGCAAAGCGCTGTTGCAGCACCTCGGCGGCCGGCCCCAGGCTCGGCACCACGCCGATCACCAGCGCCTCCGGCGCCGCTGCGGCGATACCGGCGAAGGCCAGCGACAGCACAGCGACCAGCGTGCGGAGCAGCGTCATCGGTCGGGCCTCGTATGGATGTGGCGCAGGGGTTCGGGCGGCGAGTGTGCCAGCGGCCACCGGGGGCGTCATCCGCCCCGGGACACGCGTCAAGAACGATGGCTGCCGTTGCGCATCCGGCCGCCGGCTGCGCGTCGTGAGCGGGTATTGAAGGAGTGCTAGCGCCGGGCGACGGTCGACCCGCGTTCCACGCAGCGGCCGCTCAGCACCAGCTTGCGCACCGGCAGGGTCGGCGTCTGAAGGCGTTCGAACAGCAGCGCCATCGCCTGCCGGCCGATGTCTTCCACCGGCTGCTCGATCACCGTCAGCCCCGGTTCGACCAGTTCGGTCCAGACCTCGTTGTCGAAGCCGGCCAACGCCAGATCGGCCGGTATCGCAAGGCTTGCGGCCCGCGCGGCGCGCACTGCCGCGGACAGGAACAGGCTGTTGCTGACCACCAGCGCCTCCGGCCGCGCCGGGCTCGCGAACCAGTCCGCCAGCGCGCTGCGGGCAGCGTCCGCCGATGGCGCGCAGAGCCGGAAATCGGCCGCCAGACCGGCCGCCTGCATCGCCGCGACATAGCCGTCACGGCGCTCCAGCCCGGTGACGCTGGCATTGCCGAACAGACCGCCAATGCGCCGGTAGCCGCGGCCGATCAGATGCCGAACCAGCTCGGCCATCGCGGCGGCGTTGTCGAGCACCACGCAGTCGTACAGGCCGGCCGGGCTGGCGCGGTCGATCAGCACGGTCGGGAACTCGAGCCGGCGGCGGCCGAGCTGGTCCAGCGTGCTGCGCGTCGGCGCGAAGATCAGCCCGGTGATCCGCTCCTCCTGCATCAGCTGCAGGTACAGGGCCTCGCGCACGGGGTCTTCGTCGGTATTGCAGAGGATCACCCGCATGCCGGCGCGGTAGGCGCTGTCTTCCACCGCGCGCGACACCGCCGTGAAGAACGGATTGCGCAGGTCGGCGACCACCAGCCCGATGGTGCCGCTCTGCTGCGAGCGCAGCCGCCGCGCCGCCAGGTTCGGCCGGTAGCCGGTGGCCTTGACGGCCGCTTCGACCTGGGCGCGCAGCTCCTCGCTGACCGGCCCGCCGGACAGCGCCCGCGACACCGTGGCCGGCGACACGCCGGCGGCCCTGGCGACGTCCTTGATTCCGACCGTCATGGCGCGTTTCAGAAATCGTTTTCAGAAATGAGGCGCGAATTGTCGAACAATAAATCCTGAAAATGCAATGGGATGTCGATTTTTCGTTGAGACCTGCCCGGCGCGTTGCTTGACAGTCGTTATGAAAACGATTTCATTAGTGCCACAACGAGACGTGCAAGGAGGAGTTCCGACATGTCCATTCATCTGACCGAGGGTCTGCTGTCCGGCGAACGGGTTCGCCTTGGCGCAAGCCCGGCCGACAAGCAGCAGGCGATCGCCGAAGCCGCCCAGCTGCTGGTCGCCAGTGGCTGCGTCGATGCCGCCTATGCCGACAGCATGGCGCGCCGCGAAGCTGTGGCGAACACCTTTCTCGGCCACGGCGTGGCGATCCCGCACGGGCTCGGCGAGGACCGTCACCTGGTGCGCCGAAACGGCATCGCGATCCTGCAGGTGCCCGCCGGTGTCGAATGGAACCCTGGCCAGCGCGCCCATCTGGTCGTCGCCATCGCGGCGCAGTCCGACGCCCACATCGCGATCCTGCGGCGGCTGACGCGGTTGATCCAGGACGAGGCGACCCTGGCCCGGCTGGCCAGCACCGACGATGCCGCCGCGCTGATCGCCGCCCTCGACGACGCGCCGGTCGCTGCCGATGCCGGCAGCGCGGCCGAAGCGGTGGATCTTGCCGAAGTGGTCGAGTGGATCGTCGGCTATCCGGCCGGCCTGCATGCGCGGCCGGCGTCGCGCTGGGTCGAGGCCGCGCGGGCCCATGCCGCGCGAATGCAGGTTCGCCATGGCCACGAGGTGGCCGATGCCAAGAACCTGCTGGCGCTGCTGCAGCTCGGCGCGCGCGCAGGCGACCGCCTGCGGATTTCCGCCGAAGGCCGTGATGCCGCCGCCGCGCGCGAC
>CAYPJK010000143.1:6421-7085 GCA_964411025.1 uncultured Nevskia sp. | reverse complement strand
GCTACAGCCTGGAGGACGTGACCGGTTCGCGGAAGTTCGACGGCAGCGCCTTCAAGCCGCAGACCTCCAACCAGGCGGAACTGGGCCTGCGCTACGGCAGCGACACCGCGCGTATCAGCCTGGCGGCGTTCCGCAGCCATCTCGACAACGTCTCGGTGGCCGATCCGGCCAATGTCGGCTTCCAGCTGCAGGATGGCCGCTTCCGCATCCAGGGCATCGAGCTGGAAGGCGAATGGACGCCGCTGCCCGGCTGGTCGCTGCAGGGTGGCTACGCGTATCTCGACGGCATCGTGCAGCGGTCCAGCGATCCGGCGCAGCGCGGCGTGCGACTGGCAGAAACGCCGGAGAGCAGTGTCGTCGTCGCCAGCCGCGTGCGGCTGGGTGAGGTCGACCTGCGGGCCGGCGTCAACTACGCCGGCGCCCGCAAGGTGCTGAACGGCGGCGCGGTGACCTTGCCCGACTACGCGACCCTGGACCTCGGCGCCAGCACCGGCTTCGGCGCGTTCCGGATCGACGCGGCGCTGACCAACGTCTTCGATCAGACCTACTACTACAGCGACAACGTCAGCCGTTACTCGCTCGGCACCGACAACCGGGTGCTGCCGGGCCAGCCGCGCAGTGTCAGCCTGCGCAAGCCATCCATGTGGGCGATTCTCTCATCCAT
>CAYPJK010000143.1:3348-6411 GCA_964411025.1 uncultured Nevskia sp. | reverse complement strand
CTGCGTCTGGCCTACCGCTTCGGCGCGGCCCGCACCTGAGCGCGGCCGCCATGTCGACCACGTCCGCAACGCCGGCGCGCGGCGCCGATGCCGCACGCCTGCACCGCACGATCTACCGGCTGCACTTCTACGCCGGCATCGTCGTGGCGCCGTTCCTGCTGGTGCTGGCGCTGACCGGCATCGTCTACCTGTTCGATACCGAGATCGAGGATGCGCTGCATCCGGACTGGCGCTTCGTCAGCCAGCCCGGGCCGAGCCTGCCGGTGGCGCAGCTGGTGGATGCCGCGCTGGCCGCATATCCCGGCGCGACGCCGACCCGCATCGACCTGCCGACCGCGCCGGAACGCACCGCCGTGGTGTTCCTGAAGTCGGCCGATGGCGAGGCGTTCCGGGTGCCGGTCGATCCGGTCAGCGCGGCGGTGCGCGGCCGCTACACCGAGGCCGGCAGCCTCGTCGGTGCGGCAGGACTGCTGCACGGCTCGCTGATGCTCGGCGATGGCGGCGACCGGCTGGTGGAACTGGTGTCGTGCTGGGCGATCGTGCTGATCCTGACCGGCTTGTACCTGTGGTGGCCGCGTGGCGACCACCGGCTGCTCGGCGTGTGGCTGCCCCGGCTCGGCCGTGGCCGGCTGTTCTGGCGCGACCTGCATGCGGTGGCCGGCGTCTGGGGCTCGTTGCTGCTGTTGTTCCTGCTGCTCAGCGGCCTGCCGTGGGCCAGCCACTGGGGCGGCAGTCTGAACCGGGCAATGGCCAGCGTCGGGCTCGGCTACCCGGCGGCCTATCGCACCCATGTCGATCACGCGCAGGTCGCGTCCGATCCCGCCGCAGCAACGCTGGCGGAGACCACGCCGGGCATCCCCTGGACGCTGGAGCAGGCGCCATCGCCGCACTCGGATCACGCCGGCCACGGGGCGCCGTCGGCGACGCCGATCAGCGTCGGCCGGGCCGCCGAGATCTACGCCGGCCTTGGCCTACGCACGGCCTACCGGCTGAGCTATCCGAAGGACGCGCACGACGTCTATACCGCGTACACCTACCCGGACCGGCCCCAGGGCCAGCGCACCGTGCATCTGGACCAGTTCAGCGGCGCGGTGATCAACGATGTCGGCTTTGCCGATTACGGGCGCGGCGCGCAGCTCGTGGAGCTGGGCGTGCAGCTGCATATGGGCAACTACTTCGGCCTGCCCAACCAGCTGCTGATGCTGTTCGCGTCGCTGACGGGCGCGCTGCTGGCGGTCAGCGGTCCGGTGATGTGGCTCAAGCGCCGCCGCAGCGGGCTTGGCGCGCCACCGCCGCATGCGGCTGCGGCCACGCCCTGGGGCCTCGCCGCACTGCTGCTGGCGCTGGGCCTGCTGTTCCCGTCGCTGGGCCTGAGCCTGGCGGCGGTGCTGGTCACCGAGCGGCTGCTGCTGCGCCGGATCGCGCCGTTGCGCGACTGGCTGGGGCTGGCGTCATGAACCGGCCGGCCCACCGTGTCTCCTTCGACCCGACCGATCGCGCCGCGATCCCGTGGTCGCCTCTTTTTCCCCTCGCCGTCGGGCTGCAGCCGCTGCCGCCGTCGGCATCACCCTGCCGGAACGCCTGTCCATGATCGCCACGCCACCCGCCGTCTCACGGCTTCGCCATCTGCTGATCGCCACCGCGTTGCCAGCGGCCTTCGTTGTTGTCCCGGCCGCCGCGCAGTCGGCCGATGCCCGCGCCGTGATCGGCGCCGAAGCCGGTGCCGAAAGCCCCGCTGCGACCAGCAGCGGACAGCCCGTGCAGCTGGCGCCGGTGATCGCCACCGGCGCCCCCGCCGCGCCGGCCGCGCAGACCGCCACCAAGATCGCCGCGCCGCTGGCCGAGATTCCGCAGTCGATCACGCTGATCAGCCGCGACGCGCTCGATGAGCAGAACGTGCAGAGCCTGAATCAGGCCCTGCGCTTCGTGCCCGGCGTGCAGAGCGAGCAGTTCGGTCTCGACAACGTGTTCGATTTCTTCGCGATCCGCGGCTTCCGCGCCGACGACACCGGCGTGTTCCGCGACGGCCTGCTGCTGTTTTCGCCGGCCAGCGGCTTCGCGGCGTTCCGGCTCGAGCCGTACGGCGTGGAGCGCATCGAGGTGCTGCGCGGCCCGGCCTCGGCGCTGTATGGCAGCGCCAACCCGGGCGGCCTCGTCAACTATGTCAGCAAGCAGCCGCCGGCCACGGCGCAGCGCGAGGTGCAGCTGGAGGTCGGCAGCTTCGACTGGAAGCAGATCAAGGCCGATATCGGCGGCCCGCTCGGCGCGGTCGACGGCGTGCAGTACCGGCTGACCGGCCTGTACCGCGACAGCGGTACCCAGGTCGATTTCGAGCAGAACAACCGCGTCTTCATCGCCCCGTCCTTAAGCTGGCAGATCGGCCCGGATACCCGGCTCACGGTGCTCGGCCAGTACCAGAACGACGATGCCGGACATCTGCAGTTCCTGCCGGTAGCGGGCACCGTGCAGCCGAATCCGAACGGCCGCATCTCGACGCACCGCAATGACGGCGAACCCGGCTACAACGGCTTCGACCGCGAGCAGTGGTCGGCCGGCTGGATCGCGGAGCATCGCTTCAACGAGGTCTGGAGCGTTCGCCAGCAGTTCCGCTACGACCATCTCGACACCGCTTTCCGCGATGTCTTCGGCCTGGGCCTCGATCCGGCCGACGACAGCCAGCGGACCCTGTTGCGGGCCAGCTTCAGCTCCGCCGACTCGGCGCGCGCGGCGGTGGTCGACAGCAACCTGACCGGCCGCTTCGGCAGCGGCCGGCTGCGCCACACCGTGCTGGCCGGCGTCGACTACCAGCACATCGACTACGCCGGCAACCAGGGCTTTGGCGAGGCGCCGTCGCTGGATCTCTATGACCCGAGCTACGGCGCGGCGATCGGTACGCCGGCGCTGTTCGTCGACACCCGCACCCGGCGCAGCCAGATCGGCCTTTACGTGCAGGAGCAGGCCAAGCTCGACGAGCGCTGGCTGCTGCTGCTCGGCGGCCGGCAGGACTGGGTGTCGAACCGGGTTCGCGATCGGCTTGCCGACAGCCGCAGCGAACAGGACGAC
>CAYPJK010000143.1:0-3338 GCA_964411025.1 uncultured Nevskia sp. | reverse complement strand
GCGCACTCCGCGACCGCGGTCCTGCCGGTGATCGGCAGTGATTCCGCCGGCCGCAGCTATCGGCCGGAAACCGGCCGGCAATGGGAAACCGGCGCCAAGCTGGAACTGCCGGCCTTGCGCAGCCTGCTGACCCTGGCGGGCTTCCACATCGAGCGCCAGAACGTGCTGACGCCGAGCCCGGACCCGGAAGACCCGTTCGGCCGCGTGCAGACCGGCGCGGTGCGTTCGCAGGGCGTCGAGTTCGGGGCCGAGGCACGACCGCTGCCGGGCCTGCACCTGACCGCCGCCTACACCTGGCAGGACGTCGAGGTGACCCGCAGCAACGCCGGCAACCGCGGCCTTCGGCCGGTGTCGACACCCGAGCATCTGGCCTCGCTGCATGGCCGCTACACGGTCAGCGCCGGCGCGCTGGCCGGGCTCGGCCTGTCGGCGGCGGTGCGCCATCAGGGTTCGACGCCCGGGGATGAGCTGAACACGCTGAAGGTCGCCGCCTACACCCTGTTCGACGCCGGCATCGATTACGGCTGGCAGGGCCTGCGGTTCGGCGTCTACGCGCAGAACCTCGGCAACAACACGCACGTGGCGGCCTGCCAGGCCGGCTCCTGCTTCTACGGCGTCGACCGCACGGTGACCGGCACCGTGGCCTACCGCTGGTAAGGCGTGAACCCACCCCACAACGGAGAATCCACATGTCCATCGATCGCAGGAAGCTGCTCGGAATCAGTGCTGCCGGTCTTGCCGGCGTGGCGCTGACGGATGCGCTGGCGCGCGCCGCCGAGGCCATCGGCGCGCACAAGCCGTCGCTCGAGGACGCACAGCGGCAGGGTGCGGCGGCGCACGAAGCGCTGATGGCGGTCCCCGGCATGCACATGCACGGCAGCGAGCAGGTGGCCATGCTGCTGTATCCCGGCTTCACTGCGCTGGATCTGATCGGCCCGCACTTCTTTCTCGCCAGCATGATGGGCGCCACCGTGCACCTGGTGGCCGGTCAGCGCGAACCGGTGGTGTCCGACGTCGGCGTCGCAATGCTGCCGACGGCGAGCTTCGATCAGGTGCCCGAGAAGCTCGACGTGCTGCTGGTGCCCGGCGGCGCCGACGGAACCATCGCCGCCGCGCGCGATGCTGCCACGCTCGCCTTCGTCAAAAGCCGGGGCGCGAATGCGCGCTACGTGGCCAGCGTCTGCACTGGCGCCGTGATCCTCGGCGCGGCCGGGCTGCTGGCCGGCCGCCGGGCGACCACCCACTGGGGCGTGCGCGAGGCGCTTGCCGGCTTCGGCGCCAAGCCGGTCGACCAGCGCGTGGTGTTCGACGGCAAGCTGGTGACTGGCGCGGGTGTCTCGGCCGGGCTTGATCTTGGCCTGGCGCTGATCGGTCTGCTGCGCGGCCAACCGTTTGCCGAGTCGGTGCAGCTGATGGCCGAGTACGCGCCGGCCCCGCCGTACCACGCCGGCACGCCCGGCCGGGCACCGAAGGCCATCGAGCAGTCGGTGCGCGGCATGTTCGCGCCGCTGCTGGTCGAGACCGCGGCCCTCGCTGCGACCCGGTCATGACGGTGCAAACAGCCCTGACCGAGGCCGAAGGCGTGCTTCCCCTTCTGCCCCTGAGCAGCCGCGCATGACCGGTCCGGCGATCTTGCGGCAGCAGCGGATCCGCTGCATCGGCGTCATCGGTCTGCAGTTGCTGGCGGTGGGGCCCGCCAGGGCGGAAGCGCCGCAGCCGGCGGTGCAGCTCGACCCGGTGCAGGTGCGCGCCGAGCGGCCGGCCGCCTATGCGGCGGAAACCAGCGTGTCGGCCACCCGCAGCGACACGCCGCTCGACGAGATTCCGCAGTCGGTACAGGTGATCACCCGCAGGCTGATCGACGACCAGCAGCTGCACCAGCTGAACGAGGCGCTGGCCAATGTCTCCGGCGTGTTCGCGCCACGGCCGGAGGAGGCGATCCTGGTCAACCCGATCGTGCGCGGCTTCGCCGCCGAGGTCTATGTCGACGGCCTGCCCGCCTACGGTACGACCAGCACGGTCGATCCCGGCGCGCTGGCCGGCATCGAGCGCATCGAAGTGATCAAGGGACCGTCCGGCAGCCTGTTCGGGGGCGGCGTCGGCGCGCCGCTCGGCGGCATCATCAATCTGGTGACGCGCAGCCCTGAAGCCGAGGCGGGCGGCGAAGTCGGCGTGCGCGCCGGCAGCTTCGCGACGATCAACCCGTTCTTCGATGTCAACCAGCCGCTGTTCAAGGGCGCGGCGGTGCGGCTGTCCGGCGAGTACCAGCGCGCTTATGCCGACATCGACGCGGTGCAGTCGCAGCGCTACGCGCTGTTCCCGGCGCTGGCGATCGGGCTGGGCGGCCCCACCACCCTGGTCCTGCGCGGCCAGTTCAGCCGGCAGGCGTATCTGGAGTACTCGGGCCTGCCGAGCGCGTTGACGCTGAGCGACCGGCCGTACGTGCGCGAGCACTTTTCCGGTGCCACCACGACCCCGCATACCGTGGTGCTGAATCAGGGCGGTTCGCTGAACCTGCGTCATCGCTTGGGCGAGGGGCTTGAGGCCGTGCTCGACGCCCGCGTGTACCGCAGCCGTTTCGACGAGTACGGCTCGTTCACGTTCCCGGCGTTCTTCCCGCCCGGCCTGCTGAACCCGACGGCCTACCCGGTGCTGTCCGGCTTTCTGCCGAGCGCGGTGCGCGAAACCACCGTCGATGGCCGCGTGGTCTGGACCGTGAACGGCGCGCGGATCGAGAACCGGGTGATCGTCGGCGCCCAGTACGACCGGTCCTGCTACGAGGCCGGCCTGGGCTTCCGGCTGCTGCCGAACGGCCGCGTCGACTACGCCGATCCGGCGTCCGATGTGCCCTATGGCGCGGTGCCGCCGGTCAGCGATACCCAGGCCGATCGCTTTGTCACCGGCGCCGCCTACCTGCAGGACCAGCTGTCGCTGTTCGACCGCGTGCACCTGCTGGCCGGGCTGCGCTGGGAGCGGCTGGCATTGGACCGGCCGGCCGACGGTTTCGATCGCGACCAGTACCGGTTGTCGCCGCGCGGTGGCCTGGTGGTCGAGCTGATTGACGGTGTCTCGCTGTTCGGCGGGTACGCGCAGGGCTTTCGCGGCGTGACCCTGATCCGCAGCAACGAGCCGATCAAGCCCGAGACGTCCCGCTCGGCCGAAGCCGGCTTCAAGCTGGCGGCGCGCGAGCTTGGTCTGTCCGGCACGCTTGCGGTCTACGAACTGCGCCGTCGCAACGTGCCGACACCGGCCGGCACGCTGCTCGATCCGTCGGCCCAGACCCAGACCGGCGAACAGCGCGCCCGCGGCGTCGAGAGCGATCTGATCTGGGAGCCGGC
>CAYPJK010000142.1:0-7136 GCA_964411025.1 uncultured Nevskia sp. | reverse complement strand
GCGGCGTCGCCGTCGCGGAGCTCGAGGGCCTCGGCGTCGTCGGGATGGAGGTGCTTCGTGCAGCGGTCGACCTGGAGGCGACGCACCACGCGCGGTTGCCACCGGTCGCGTTCGATCGGGACGGTGCGCGTGCGACGATCGTGGCGGCACGGAACATCGCGCCGTCGCTGGCTTTCGTCGCGGGTCTGAAGGGCACCGACGCCGAACTGCACAAGCTGGTCGAGGACGGCAAGAAGCACTTCGTCGGCATGGAGCTGCCGGGCCGCACGCTCGGCGTGATCGGTCTCGGCGCGATTGGCGTCAAGGTCGCCAATGCCGCGCTCGATCTCGGCATGAAGGTCTACGGCTTCGATCCGGCGATGACCGTGCAGAACGCCTGGCAGCTGAATTCCGGCGTGATCCAGGCGCTGTCGGTTGATGATCTGGTGTCCAAATCCCAGTTCATCTCGGTGCACGTGCCGCTGCTGGATGCCACCCGCAGCCTGATCAATGCCGAGCGCATCGCGCTGATGCAGAAGCCGGGTGTGCTGCTGAATTTCGCGCGTGCCGAAATCATGGACGAGGACGCGGTGCTGGCCGGTCTGAAGTCCGGTGCGCTGCAGGCCTATGCCTGCGACTTCCCGAGCGTGAAGCTGGCCGGCAATCCGAAGGTGATCGCCACGCCGCATCTCGGTGCTTCAACGACGGAAGCCGAAGACAACTGCGCGATCATGGTCGCCGACCAGCTGCGCGAGTTTCTGGAAACCGGCAACGTCCGCAACTCGGTCAATTTTCCGGAAGCCGTGATGCCGCTGCTGCCGGGCAAGCAGCGGTTGACCATCGTCAACGCCAACGTGCCGAACATGGTCGGCCAGATCACCACGGCGCTGGCCAAGCACCAGATCAACATCAACGACCTGCTGAACAAGTCGCGCGGCGATATCGCCTACACGCTGGTCGATGTTGACCAGGAGCTGCCGGCCGAGATGGTCGACGAACTGGCCGCGATTCCCGGCGTGCTCGCCACCCGCGTGATCGAGGGCTGCCGCTGATGGCGTCGTTCGCATCCCTGCCCGAAGCGCGCGCCGAGATCGATGCGATCGACGCGGAACTGCAGCGGCTGATCGCCCGCCGGGCGCGCGTTGCCGAGGAAGTACGCGAGATCAAGGTCGCCAGTGGCGCGACCGGCGATCACTACCGGCCGGCCCGCGAAGCCGAAGTGCTGAAGAAGGCGATGGAGCACAACCGCGCACTCGGCGGGCCGCTGCCGGATGAAGTCATGGCCAAGCTGATGCGCGAGATCATGTCGGCCTGCCTGGCGCTGGAATCGCCGCTCGCCGTCGCCTATCTCGGCCCCGAAGGCACCTACACCCAGGCTGCCGTCTACAAGCAGTTCGGCCTGCAGGTCGCCGCGCGGGCGGTCGCGACCATCGACGACATCTTCCGCGACGTCGAGGCCGGCGCGGCCTCCTACGGCGTGGTGCCGATCGAGAACTCCACCGAAGGCGTGGTGAACTCGACACTCGACCTGCTGGCGACGACTCCCTTGAGCATCTGCGGCGAGGTCTGGCTGCCGATCCACCACCAGCTGCTGTCGCTGCACGAGCGGCTCTCCGACGTGAAGGTGGTTTACGCGCACCCGCAGTCGCTGGCCCAGTGCCGGCGCTGGCTGGACAGCAAGCTGCCCGGCGTGCCGCGCGAGACGATGGTCAGCAATGCCGCAGCTGCCAAGCAGGTGTCGGAAACCGGCCAGGGTGCGGCGATCGCCAGCGCCGCCGCCGGCGAGCGCTACAAGCTGCATGCGCTGGCTGCCAACATCGAGGACGATCCGAACAACACCACGCGCTTTCTGGTAATCGGCCGTCAGCAGCCGGAAGTGACCGGTGCCGATCGCACCTCGCTGGTCTGCTCGGCGCCGAGCGGTGGCGAGGCCGGCGCATTGTTCCGCCTGCTGGAGCCGTTCGCGAAGGCCGGGCTGAATCTGTCGAAGATCGAGTCGCGGCCGAGCCGGCGCGGCATCTGGGATTACAACTTTTTCCTCGATGTCGAAGGCCATCGCCTTGAACCGGCAGTCGCCGCCGCGCTGGACGAAGTCCGCAAGCGTGCCTCGTTTTACCGCGTGCTCGGCTCCTATCCGCGTGCCGTGGTCTGAAGTCCTCAAGCATCCGTCACTTGAAGCGCATCCGGCGCCGTCCGGCTGACGCTCACGATCGAGCTCTCCGATGTCCATGAACGAACCCGCTTTCCTGAAGAATGCCCTGGCCGGCGTGCTGGCCCTGGAGCCGTACTCGCCTGGCATGCCGATCGACGAACTGCAGCGTCGCCTGGGCCTGACCGACGTCATCAAGCTGGCCTCCAACGAGAACCCGCTGGGCCCTAGCCCGAAGGTCAAGGCGGCACTGGCCGAACACGCGGCCAACGGCAATGTGTCGCTGTACCCGGACGGTGGCGGCTTCCGCCTGAAGGCGAAGATCGCTGAGTTCCACGGCATCGACGCCAGCCACATCACGCTCGGCAACGGCTCCAACGACCTGCTGGAATTCATCGCCCGCGTGTTCCTGGGCCCGGGCCGCAAGGCGCTGTTCTCCGAATACTGCTTCGCCGTCTACCCGCTGGCCACGCTGGCGCAGAACGCCGAGGCCATCGTGGCCAAGGCGCTGCCGGCCGATCACCCGTCGATGCCGTTCGGCCATGACCTCGATGCGCTGGCGGCCGCACTGACGCCGGAGGTCAGCGTGGTGATGATTGCCAACCCGAACAACCCGACCGGCACCTGGGTCGAGCCGGCCGCGCTCGAAGCGTTCATCGCCAAGGTGCCGGCGCAGACCGTCGTCGTGCTCGACGAGGCCTACATCGAATATTTCGACCCGGCCCTGAAGCCCGATAGCCGTGCCTGGCTCGATCGCTACCCGAATCTCGTTGTCACCCGCACGTTCTCGAAGACCTATGGCCTCGCCGGTCTGCGCGCCGGCTATGCGCTGTCGCACGCCAGCGTGGCCGATCTGCTGAACCGTGTTCGCCAGCCGTTCAACCTGAACATGCTGGCGCTGCTGGCGGCGGAAGTGGCGCTCGGCGATCAGGCCCACGTGGCGCAGGCTGTCGAGCTGAACCGCAGCGAGATGGCGCGGCTCAAGGCCGAGTTCGCCGCGCTGGGGCTCAAGGTGCTGCCGTCGCAGGCGAACTTTTTGACCTTCAACGTCGGCCGCGATGCCGCGCCGGTGCACAAGGGACTGCTCGAACGCGGGGTGATCGTGCGACCGATGGGTTCGTACGGCATGCCGACCTGGCTGCGCGTCAGCATCGGTACGGTGGCCGAGAACACGCGCTTCCTCGATGCGCTGAAGGCGGCTCTCGCGGCGTGAGCGAGCCCGCGCCGATCCGTCTTGCCGTCGTCGGCCTCGGGCTGATCGGCGGCTCGCTGGCGTGCGCGCTGCGGAAAGCCGGCGCGGTCGCATCGATCAGTGGCTACGACCGCGATCCGGTGCAGGTTGCCGACGCCTTGAAGCTGGGTGTCATCGACCGCGCTGGGGTCGATGCTGCGGACGCCGTGCGCGATGCCGATGTCGCGGTGATCGCGGTGCCGGTGCTGGCCACGGCGTCGGCGTTGGCCGCCTGCAAGCCGGGTTTGTCGGCACGCACCATCGTCACCGACGTCGGCAGCACCAAGCAGTCGGTGCTCGCGGCTGCGCGCAGCGTGTTCGGCGAGGTGCCGGCGCGTTTCGTCGCGGCGCACCCGATCGCCGGAACGGAGAAATCCGGTGTCGCCAATGCGCTGCCCGGCCTGTTCCGCAACCACCGGCTGATCCTGACGCCGCATGCGACGCAGGACGCAGCAGCACTGGCGACCGTCGAATGGCTGTGGGCATCGACCGGCGCCCGCGTCGTCAAGATGGATGCGGCCCGCCATGACGCGATCTTCGCGGCGACCTCGCACCTGCCGCACCTGCTGGCCTACAGCTTCGTCGACATGCTCGACCAGCTCGAAGGCGCGGACGCCGACATCTTCCCGAACGCCGGCGGCGGCTTCCGCGATTTCACCCGTATTGCCTCGTCGAGCCCGCGCATGTGGCACGACATCCTGCGCGCCAACGCCGAGCCGGTGGCCGCACTTCTCAAGAAGCAGATCGACGAGCTGAGCCGCCTGCACGGCATGATCGAACGCGGCGACTGGGAGGCGATGCATGCGGTTTTCGAACGCGCCCGGGCGGCGCGCGAGCGGCACCTGACCCGAATCGAATAGAGCCAAGATTTGAACCATGAGCACTGAAGGACCCGGTTTGACCTTTGTTGTCCAGCCTGGCGGCCAGCTGGCCGGCCGCTTGCGCGTGCCTGGCGACAAGTCGATCTCGCACCGCGCGGTGATGCTCGGCTCGCTGGCCGAGGGCGTCTCGGACGTGACCGGCTTCCTGACCGGCGAGGATTGCCTGTGCACGATGAAGGCATTCCAGGCGATGGGCGTCCGGATCGAGCAGCTCGGGCCGACGCACCTGCGCGTCCACGGCGTCGGCCTGCACGGCCTCAAAGCGCCGTCCGGGCCGCTGGATCTCGGCAATTCCGGCACCTCGATGCGACTGATGTCCGGCCTGATGGCGGCACAAGCCTTCGAAACCACCTTGATCGGCGACAGCTCGCTGTCGAAGCGGCCGATGCGGCGCATCGTCGATCCGCTGCGGCTGATGGGCGCGGCGATCGCGACGACCGAGAAGGGCACGTCGCCGCTGCAGATCACACCGGCACCGGCGGGCCTGAAAGGCATCGCCTACGACTCGCCGGTGGCCAGCGCGCAGGTCAAGAGCGGCATCCTGCTGGCCGGTCTTTATGCCGAAGGCAAGACCGAGGTGCGCGAACCGGAACCGTCCCGCGACCACACCGAGCGGATGCTGCGCGGCTTCGGGGTCAGCGTCGACGCCCGGCCGGGCTATGCGGCGGTGCAGGGGGGCCAGCGGCTCAAGGCGACCCACATCGAAGTGCCGGCGGATATTTCATCGGCGACGTTCCCGATGGTCGCGGCGGCGATCGTGCCGGGCTCCGATGTGCTGCTGGAGGCGGTCGGCATCAATCCGACGCGTACCGGCATCATCGACATCCTGCGCAGCATGGGCGCGACGATCACGCTGACCCGGGAGCGGATGCTCGGCGGCGAGCCGGTCGCCGATATTCGCGTGCAGGGCGCGCCACTGAGAGGGGTCGAGATCGGCGGTGAGGTGGTGGCGTCGGCGATCGACGAATTTCCGGCCGTGTTCGTCGCGGCGGCCTGCGCCAGCGGCGTCACGGTGGTGACCGGTGCCGAGGAGCTGCGGGTCAAGGAATCGGACCGCATCGCCGCGATGTGCGATGGCCTGACCGCGCTTGGTGTGTCGGCGATCGCCCAGCCGGACGGTGCGGTGATCACGGGGGGTGCGATCGGCGGCGGCACCGTCGATTCGAAGGGCGACCACCGCATCGCGATGAGCTTCGCGGTCGCCGCGCTGCGTGCGACCGGGCCGATCACGATTCTCGACTGCGCCAACGTCAATACCTCATTCCCGGGCTTCGTCGCGCTGATGGGCGGCGCCGGCCTGCGGATCAGCGAGCGGGTCGGCTCGTGATCGCCCATCCGGTGCCGGTCATCGCTGTCGACGGGCCGGCCGGCGTCGGCAAGGGCGTGGTCACCCGTTGGCTGATGACGCACACCGGCTGGCACCGGCTGGACAGCGGCGCGCTGTACCGGATCCTGGCGCTGGCCGCTCATCGGGCCGGGGTTCCGCTGGAAGATTCGGCGCAGGTCGCCGCATTGGCGCCGACGCTCGACATCCGCTTCACCGGCGAGACCGAGGCGGACGAGGCGATTCTGGTCAATGGCGAGAACTGGACGTCGGCGTTGCGCGAGGAAACCACCGGTGACCTCGCGTCGAGGATCGCCACGGCGACCGTTGTCCGCGATGCGCTGCTGCAGCGGCAGCGCGACTTCCGCACCGCGCCGGGCCTGATCGCCGATGGCCGCGACATGGGTACGGTGGTCTTCCCGGATGCGGTGCTGAAGCTGTTTCTCGATGCCAGCCCGGAGGCGCGCGCGGAGCGGCGTCATCGTCAGTTGAGCCGAAAAGGCCTCGATGTTAATCTCGCCGACCTGTTTGCCGAGGTCCGCGCCCGTGACGAGCGTGATCGGACGCGAACCGTCGCTCCGCTGGTTGCCGCCGCAGACGCGGTCACCATCGACACGACGGCGCTGGACGTGACCGAGGTGCTGCAGGTGGTGGCCGCGCTGCTGAAGCGCCGAAACCTCGTTTTCTGATAGCAAGTCGTTGATTCAAAGCGGATTGCCAGGATGGTGATCCTGAACCTCAGACCCCTTTGCCAGGCAGGCATCGCGGATGTTTCACCTACCTCAAGAGCTTCCTGAATGACTCAATCTGTTGCTGAAATCAGTTTTGCCGAGATGTTCGAGCAGAGCCTGGCCGGTGGCCAGTCGATGCAGCCGGGCACCATCGTTTCCGCGCTGGTGCTCGAAGTGAAGGCCGATGTCGTCATCGTTGACGCCGGTCTGAAGTCCGAAGGCGTGATTCCGATTGCGGAATTCATGGTCGACGGCGCACCCGCCACCGTGATGGTCGGCGACCGCATCGAAGTCGCGCTCGAAACCGTCGAAGACGGCTTCGGCGAAACCCGCTTCAGCAAGGAAAAGGCCGAGCGCATCCGGACCTGGGACCGCCTCACGAAGGCGTTCGAGGGCAAGGAAACCGTCATCGGCATCATCACCGGCAAGGTCAAGGGCGGTTTCACCGTCGATATCGGCAATGTCCGCGCGTTCCTGCCGGGTTCGCTGGTCGACGTTCGCCCGGTTCGCGATACCGCGTACCTGGAAGGCAAGCCGCTGGAATTCAAGGTGATCAAGCTCGATCGCCTGCGCAACAACGTCGTCGTGTCGCGCCGTGAAGTGCTCGAAGCCGAGTACTCGGCCGAGCGCGACATGCTGCTCGAGAAGCTGCAGGAAGGCGCGATCCTCAAGGGCGTGGTCAAGAACCTCGTCGAGTACGGCGCGTTCGTCGACCTCGGCGGCATCGACGGCCTGCTGCACATCACCGACATGACCTGGAAGCGCATCAAGGATCCGGCGGAAGTCGTGACCGTTGGCGTGGAAATCGAAGTCAAGGTGCTGAAGTACGACCGCGAGCGTC
>CAYPJK010000141.1:0-7143 GCA_964411025.1 uncultured Nevskia sp. | reverse complement strand
CGGCTGCGGTGCCGGTGGCCGCCGCCACGACGCCCCGCATCAGTCGCCCGGCGCGGGTCATTGCCGATGTTCGCCGCTCGGTGCTGGTGGCGGCGCCGGAAGCCGGGGTGCTCGAAGCGCCGGCCGGCGGTTTCAAGCGTGCCGGCCAGACGGTGCGGGCCGGCGAACTGCTCGGACGCCTGCGGCCGGCGACGCCGCAGGTCCTGCGTCGCGATCTCGAGGCGCAGCTGGTCGAGGCGCGTCGCGACACGGCGCTCGGGGCGCTGCAGATCGACCGCTACGGCATCACCGAGGCCCAGCGTTTCGACATCAGCCTGCCGACCCAGACCCTGCAGATCCTGACCGACTACACCGCCGCCAAGGAGCGGCGGGCGCAGTTCGAGAACAGCCTGGACGGCACCGTCGAAATCCGTGCGCCGCGCAGCGGCCGGGTGTTGCGCAGCGATGCCGATGCCAGCCGCCAGCTGGCCGCCGGGGAATCGCTGTTCGCGATCCAGTCCGATGGCGAGGCGCTGGCGGTCGAGCTGAAGGTGGCCGACGACCGCTTCGCCGCGCCGCAGACCGCGATCGCCGTGCTTGGCGACGGTCGCGAGCTGCCGCTGGTCCGCATCGGCAACGGTTTCGACGGCGCCCAGCGCGTGCACGTGAGCCTCTATGCGCCGCTGAAGGTGCCGCAGGAGTGGGTCGTCAACCAGCGGCTGCGCGTGCAGTGGCCAGCGTCTGCGGAGGCGGGCCGATGAGCCGGCACGGCCGCACACGGCGGCGGGCACAGGCGACGGCCTGGTGGGTCATGCTGGCCGCAGCCGCCGTCATCGCCACCGCCGCCGCCCACGACGGCGAGGTGCATCGTGATCCCGATGCCGGTGCGCCGGCCGCCGACGCCGCAGCCGCGCTGCAGCGGCCGGTCTGGCTGGCCGACGGCAGCCTGCATGTCAGCCGCGAACTGCAGCAGCGCCTGAAGCTGCGCAGCGAGCCCTGGCTGCCGGCGACCCGAGCACTGCCGGTGCAGCATCTGGCCGCCGAAGTACAGCCGCAGCCGGATGCCGCCCTGTCGGTGGTGGCCATCGAACGCGGCCGGCTCGATGCCCCGGAGGGCGGCGGCTGGCCGCTGCCGGGCCAGACGGTCCGCGCCGGCCAGCTGCTGGCCTGGCTGCAGCCGCAGCTCAGCCAGCCGCAGCGGGCCGAGCGACGCGCCCGGCTGGCCAAGCTGGACGCCGAACTGGCCATCGCCGACGTCAATGTCGAACGCCAGCAGTTGCAGAGCGCGGTCAACGCCGACGCCGGCGGCGTCGCCAGCGGCAATATCTGGGTCGAGAAGTACCTGGCCGAACGCGACGCAATGCGCCGCAACCGCGACCTGCTGGCGCAGAGCCTCGATGACCGCATCGCGCTGAAGGCACCGCACGCGGGTCGCGTGCTCGGCGTGGTGGCGGCTCCCGGCACCGTCGTGGAAGCGGGTGCTGCGGTGCTGCGCCTGTCCGATAGCGATGCGCTGCAGCTGAGCGCCATTCACCAGCAGGCCGGGCTCGGTGCGCGCATCGCGGCGGCGCGGCTCGGCGACGGCAGCCTGCTGCTGCCGCGCGGCGAGGAACCGCTGGCCGATGGCAGCGGCTGGCGGCTGCGTTTCGACGTGCCGGCAGGTCAGTCCCGGCTGCTGGCCGGGCAGGTGGTCGACGTGGCGCTGGCGATCCGCCCACCGGCGCGCGCGCTGGCCTTGCCGGCCGGCGCCTGCGTGGGCCGCAACGGCGTGGCCGAGGTCTGGCTGCAACACGGTGATGAGCGTTTCGAGCGCCGCCGCCAGCCGTCCTGCCGCCCGGCCGATCTGCAGCCGGCGGTGCTGGCGCTGATCGACGGCGACCGCCTGGTCACCGACGGTGCAGCCCTGCTCAGCCGCTATCGCTGAGCGGGCCCGGCGGGCGGTGCCGTCGCGGGTGCCGTCGCGGGTGCCGGGGGTGGCTTGACCGGCGGCCGCTTGAGCGGCGCGTCCTGCACGGCCGGCCTTGCCTTCGGAGACGCCACGGGCTTTTCGGCCGTGCTGGCAGGCGTCGGCCTGTCGGCCGCGCCGACGGCTTTCGGCCGGATGGCCGGCGATGGTGCGGAGGACGGTGCAGGTGCCGCAGCTGCCGATGATGGTCTGGCATCGGCTGGCAGCGCACCGGCCTTCGGTCCCGCTGAAGGTGCTGGCACCGGCTTCGACCGGGTTGCCGGTATCGCCGGATCGGCAAGGCTTCGGGCGGGCGCGGCCGGCGCAGCGGATGGCGCACGCGCAGCGATGCCCGGAACGCGGGGTGCCCGAGGAACGCTGCCGGCAGCGGCAGCAGCAGGGTCCACGGCGCTGGCTGCCGCAGCCGGCTGGCCAGGCCGCGACGGGGCTTGGGGCTGGGCTTTGGACTGCGCCTCGGCCTGGGCCAGGGATTTGGGCCGGGCGGGTGGCGGGAGTGAGGGGAGCGTCGGGGACTTACGCTGCGCTTCGATGCCCGGGCCGGCCTTCGGTGTCGCCGGGGCTTTGGGTTTCGGCACGCGCTTCGGAGCGGCTTTCGGCGGGGTGCCGGCATCCTCGGCCGGAGACGTGGCGGCGCTGCCGTCGGCGGGTCGGCAACGCCGTCCGCTGTAGATTGCCAGCGCGGCGATCTGGCCCTGTTCCTTGCGTACGCCGACCAGCCGGGCGTCGCAGCCCTTCACGCAGACCGACGGTGGCGCGATCGTGCGGTTGAGGACCACCGAGGCGGCCGGCTGGTTGATCTTGACGTCACAGCGCAGCACCGGCGGCTTGGCCGGCCGCGCCGGCTTTGCAGGCTTGCGGGCAGCGGCGGCGGTGGTACTCGCCAGCAGTGCCAGCGCCAGGACCAGCGCCGGCACACGGTTCAGCTTCAGGGGCATACATCGGAGAACGATCAGCGGGCGCGGCTTGCGTCCGATGTCTATTGGACCTGCTTCGGCAGCGGATCGTCCGGCAGCCGGCACGAAAGGCATCGGTGGCCCGCCCGGCGCATCCGGGCGGCCACCGATGTCAGGTCCGGGCGCCGCAGCGGCGCCTCGGCTTCAGCGGATGTCGTAGCTCACGGTCACGCCGACGATGCGCGGCTGGCCGGCGTAGGCGAAGGCGGTGTCGCCGAGATTGACCACCGAGGCCCGGTAGAACTCGTTGGTCAGGTTGCGGGCGAAGGCGGTGACCTGCCAGCGCTGGCCGGGGGCCGAGAAGGCCAGCCGCACGTCGACGATCTGATGTTCGTTGAGCGTGAAGAACGGGTCGCCTTCGAGCGTCGAGTTGGTGGCGCCGGTGTGGCTCCAGGTGACACCCGGCGAGACGTTCAGCGAGTTGTCGATGGTGAACGTGTAGTTCGCCAGCAGGCTGGCCTGCAGGCGCGGCGCGTAGTTGAACGGCCGGCCGGCGAAGTTGAAGTCGTCGCCAGTCGCGGTCAAGCCGACGAACTCGATGACCTTGGTACGCACATACGAGCCGAGCGCGGTGATGTAGAGATTGCGCACCGGCAGCCAGGTGGCGGTGATCTCGCCGCCCTGCACGCGGGACTTCGGCACGTTCTGCAGGTACTGCAGGTTGCCGAAGATCGGGTCGGAGAAGTAGGTCAGCAGCTGCTTGTCCTTGTACTCGTACTGGAAGGCGGCGCTGTTGATCTGCACGCGGTTGCCGAATAGGCCGATCTTGGCGCCGATCTCGTAGGCATCGAGCCGTTCCTGCACCACCGGTGCGAGGCTGGCCTGGTCGACCGAGAACACGGTCGGGAAGCCGCCGGATTTGTAGCCGCGCGTGTACGAGCCGTAGAACAGCAGGTCATCAGTTGGCGTCCAGCTGAGCACGCTGCGGTAGGCGAGGTTGTCCTGCTTCAGCTGGCCGGCCACCAGGCCGGTGTTGCCGTTGGCATCGACGCTGCCGCACTCGCCTGGTGCCACCACCGAGTTGCCGCCGCGGGCGATGCTCGCGAAGGTGAACAGCGCCGACAGCGGCAGGATCGAGTCGTTGTCGGCGTTCTCGTAGGTGCAGCCCTGGTAGCTCTGCGTTTCGCGCGAGTAGCGGATGCCGGCGGTCAGCGTCAGGTGATCGATGAACGTCCAGTTGGCGTCGGCGAACACGCCGTTGGAGCGGGTCTGGCCATCGCCGCGCGCCGAGCCCCGGTTCAGCACCAGCGGCGTGAACAGCGGCGGGGTGGAGCCGAAAAGCGGGAAATTCAGGCTGTTGTCGGAGGCGCGGCCTTCGCTGACGATGCCGTACTCGTCGTAGTTGGCATTGACGCCGACGATGAAATTGGCGCTGTCGCTGAGCGTGCCTTCGAGGCGGATCTCGCCGGACGTGCTGCGGATGTTGCCGGTCAGGAACTGGTCGATGTTCTCCAGATCGGTGCCGCCCTGCGGCAGCGCCGAGCCATCGCTGCGCACCTGCGAGAACGCGAACAGGCCGATCAGCCGGTAGTCCTCGTTGATCTGCCACTGCGGCTTCAGCGTGGCGTTCCAGAAGTTGTCGTTCAGGCCGAAGCCGCCGTCCGGATTCCAGTCGCCGATCTTGTTGTTGTTGTTATTGGCGATGAACGGGTAGTCGCGCAGCCGAGGCGAGATCGAGGCATTGCCAGGCAGCAGCGGATTCTGCGGCCGGATGTCGACCGCGAACGGCGCCTGCGGCTCGCTCTTGTCGAGCCAGCCGGAGATCGCCAGCCGCACGGTGACGTCTTCGATCACGTCCCAGTCGACGATGCCGCGCGCGGCGCGCTTCGACACCTTGCCGAGACGATCATCGGGCCGCGTGTTGCTGCGCTGCCAGCCGATCTGCGATTCGCTTAGGGAGCCCGCCAGCCGCACCCGCACCGAGTCGCCCAGCGGGCCGCTGATGAAGCCTTCGGTGTCGAAGCGGCCGTAGCTGCCGCCGGTGGCTTCGAGCCCGGCGGTGAACTTCCGGGTCGGCTTGTTGGCGATGTAGTTGATGGTGCCGCCGGTGGAGTTGCGGCCGTACAGCGTGCCCTGCGGTCCCTTCAGCACTTCGACCCGGCGCAGGTCGAGGTTAGGGCCCTTGGTCATCACCGGGTACGGCAGTGCGACTTCGTCGAGATAGACGCCGACCGTCGACTGGTTGGCGAAGCTGGAATCGGCGAAGCCGACGCCGCGCAAGGTGTAGATCGGCGTGTTGAAGCCGGAGTCGGCGTAGGTGAAGCCGGCCACCAGCTTCGACAGTTCGCGGGTGTCGCGGACGCCGACCGCCTTCAGGTCTTCGCCGCCGTAGGCGCTGATCGAGGTCGGGATGTCGTCGATGTAGCCATCGCGGCGCGTGGCGGTGACGACGATCTCCTCGATCCGGGTCACAGCCGGCACGGCCGGCGCCTCGGGTGCTGGTGCCGCTTCGGCGCTGGCAGCAGCGGTGGCGGTGTCGTCGGCGGCAGCGGCGACGCTGTCCTGGGCCAGTACGGCGTTGCCCCAGGGCGAAGTGAGGCCGCCGAGGGCGGCAGCGGAAACAAGCGTACGAAGGGTTTTCATCGGCAGGCAGGAATCAGCGCTTTTGCAGGGTCGGGAAGCGTTCGGCCACCAGGCGGCGGCGTTGTTCGGGGTCCTGGATCGCCGCGACGGTCTCGACAACCTCGCGCGTCAGGTGCGGCGCGAAGCGCTGGATGAAATCGAACATGAAGCCGCGCAGGAACATCCCCTGGCGGAAGCCGATGTGGGTCGTGCTCTGCTCGAACAGGTGATCGACTGGCAGGCTGACCAGATCGCTGTCCAGCGTTTCGTCATGCGACATCGAGGCGACGATGCCGATGCCGAGGCCGAGCCGCACGTAGGTCTTGATGACGTCGGCATCGACGGCGGTCAGCACCACGTCGGGACGCAGGCCCTGCGCGGCAAACGCCTGGTCGAGCTTCGATCGGCCGGTGAAGCCGAAGGTGTAGGTGATCACCGGATACGCGGCGATCTCGGCCAGGCTCAGTGCCTGCGGGCGGTCACCGAACTGGCGCGCCAGCGGGTGGTCCGGCGGCACCAGAATGCTGCGGTTCCAGTGGTAGCAGGGCAGCATCACCAGATCGTCGAAGTGTTCGAGCGCCTCGGTGGCAATGGCGAAATCGGCCGCGCCCTCGACCGCCTGCTTGGCGATCTGCGGCGGGCTGCCCTGGTGCAGGTGCAGCGCCACCGATGGCCACGCCTTGCGGAAGCCGCCGATCACCGGCGGCAGCGCATAACGGGCCTGCGTGTGGGTGGTGGCGACGCTCAGGTCGCCACGGTCGGCGGTGCGGAATTCGGACGCGATGTTGCGGATGTTGTCGGCTTCCAGCAGCAGCCGGCGCGTGTATTCGAGGATGCGCTTGCCGGCCGGCGTGATTTCGGAGATGTGCTTGCCGTTGCGCACGAAGATGTCGACGCCGAGTTCTTCCTCGAGCAGGCGGACCTGCTTGGAGACCCCCGGTTGCGACGTGAACAGCGCCTCCGCCGCGGCGGTGACGCTGAGCCCGCGTTTGGAGATTTCCATCACGTAATGAAGCTGGCGCAGTTTCATGACTGCCTTTCCCTTTATTTGGTGTTGAGGTCTGCCGGATCGCGCGCCAGGGGGCGCGCGTCAGCAGAACGAGGCTTCGGTGGCGCGGTAGACGCCGTCGTGACCTTCCAGCGACAGCAGTCGGCGATCGACCCAGCGGGCGTTGCTGAGCCACAGGCCGTTCCACTCCAGGCCATCGGCGCGGTGCAGCAGCTCGATGCGGCCCTCGGCTTCGTCGAGAAACACGATCCGGTTCTGCGGCCCCAGCCAGGCATCGAGGATGTGGCGGAAATCGCGGTCGTAGATCAGCCGCCGGCGGTTGGCCAGGAATGGCCCGAGATAGTCGTGGACCAGATGCCAGGTGTCGGAACGCCCGGCCTGCCGGATCTCGACCCGCGCGGTGCCGTTGTGCATCAGGTACAGCCCGTGGGCGAGCTTGAACGGATGCAGGTTCTCGGCGTGCGAAGAGCCGCGCGTGCGGCGCCGGAAGTGGAACGCGCAGTTGCGGCCCGCGAACTGCTCGGCCAGCCGGGTGGCCAGCGCCACGTCGGCGATGCCGCTGCGCTCGATGCGTGGCTTGCCGTGGGCATCGAAGCCCATGAAACCGAAGCCGTCCGGGTTGTACTCGGCAGCGGATTCCAGCAGCGCGACCGGCGTGGTCGCACCGATCGGCT